>NZ_JAEQCF010000081.1:0-23073 GCF_020738625.1 Microcoleus sp. PH2017_09_SFU_O_A | reverse complement strand
CTTGCCTGTTCAAAAAAATTCTGGGCGGGCTAGAAGCCCACCCCACAAGATAATTCATTGCTTGTGGAACAGGCATCTTGCCTGTTCAAAAAAATTCTGCCTGATTTGAGTAAAATCCGATCGCACTCAAGAATCAAAAGGTTTAATCAACGATCGCCCGTTAGCGAAGCCCTCAAAGACGATCGCCCAATCCAACACCAAACCTGCGATCGCAAACAATACCACACTCTCGACCCCAACCACCGCAAACGGTAATAACTCCTGCAAACCCGGCATTTTCCCCGCCTCAAAAGACAATCCAGCATCCAACTGTCCAAAAGCCCGCACCAACCCAAAAGCCAACACCACGCCAGATTTAAGCTGTGGGTTAGTATCGCAGCGAATCGCATAGCGGTAAGTCACGCCGAACAAAAAACCGCCCAAAAATGCCATCAATCCTTTGAATCCAAAATTTAGGCCAAATTCCCTGACCTGCAAACCCGCCAGAGCATCCCACCTCTGGGCTAAGATTAAGCTGTTAACAAGGGCGATCGACCCAAAAGCCAGCAAACAAGAAAAAGCAGCAACACTCGCTGCTTTCAAAGATTCTACCCGCTCAGCGGGACTAAAATTTGACGAGTCCTTCACAGCGCCCTCATTTCAAAAATAGCTCAAATTGACTTATGATAAGCTTTGGAGTCACTTTGTACAGTTTGTTCAATAAATAGCTATGGATATTTTGTCACTCGGTTGGGTTTCGGTGCTAGTTTTGTTCTCCTTCTCAATTTCAATGGTAATTTGGGGCCGCAACGGTTTCTAAATTCCAGAATAGCTGGCGGGGCAGGCTTTTTAACTGCCCTGCATTTTTTTTTAATCCTATTTAAGCAAATACGCTTGGGTTAAAACTGTTTATTCCTCGGAGATCCCCCTAAATCCCCCTTAAAAAGGGGGACTTCGCAGCACCTTCTTGTTCCCCCCTTTTTAAGGGGGGCTAGGGGGGATCAGCCTTATCTAAAGCCTATTGCTATTTAAGCAAATCAAAATAACAGGACTTACAAAAATGACTGCCAAAAAAATCTTAATGCTAGTCGGCGACTTTGTAGAAGACTACGAAGTAATGGTTCCATTCCAAGCATTGCAAATGGTAGGTCACACCGTCCATGCAGTCTGCCCCGACAAAGCCGCAGGTCAAACAATTCGCACCGCAATTCATGACTTTGAAGGCGATCAAACCTACAGCGAAAAACCCGGTCACAACTTTACTTTAAACGCAACTTTTGACGAAATTAACGCCGCAGACTACGACGCTTTGATTATCCCTGGAGGACGATCGCCAGAATACATCCGCCTCAACGAACAAGTGCTGCAAATTACCCGCTACTTTGCCAACAGCAAAAAGCCGATCGCATCTATTTGTCACGGATTGCAAGTCCTCACCGCCGCCGGCGTACTCGAAGGCAAACGCTGCACCGCATATCCAGCTTGCAGCCCCGACATACTCCGGGCTGGTGGCAAATATACCGAAGTTCCCGTTACCGAAGCCGTAGTCGATGGCAACTTAGTCACAGCCCCCGCATGGCCTGCACATCCTAACTGGTTAGCTGAATTTCTCAAAGTTTTGGGAACAAAAATCGAACATTCAGATAGTCATTAGTTATTAGTTATTAGTTATTAGTTATTGGTTATTGGTTATTGGTTATTGGTTATTGGTTATTGGTTATTAGTTATTGAGTTGTTAGTCACATGAAAAATTTTGCAGTCAAAGTTAAAACTAATTCCAAACAGCAAAGCATCCAAGAGCAACCAGACGGCAGCCTGACAGTACACCTCAAATCCCCGCCCGTGGATGGAAAAGCCAATAAGCAGAGTTAATCGTGCTGTTGGCGAAAAAGTTTAAAGTGCCCAAATCGGCGATCGCAATTAAATCCGGTCTTTCCTCCCGCAATAAACTTGTCGAAGTTCCGATTTAACCAATCTTTAGATAGATATCTAAATCTTTCTCAAGATAGATTAAGACTCAGCTTTTAATTTATACAGTAGTAGTTGTAAGGTTAGGAGAAAAAATTATGACCATTGAAAATAGAGTCGAAGCAACTGCCAAGAATATCGAAGGCAAAATTCAAGAAGCTGTGAGCGAAGTTACAGGCAACCAGAAAGATAAATTAGAAGGTCAAGCCAAGCAGGACGAAGCATCAGCAATTCACATGAAAGAAGACCTCAAAGATAAAGCCAAAGAGATTGTAGACCGAGCATAAAGTATTTCTTGCGACAAGTTTCCTGCCTACTAAATCCCGCAAATAACATATCGTTTGCGGGATTTTTTTTAGAGATACTTTTTGTAGATTAGAAAAATCATTGCTGGCAAAATCTATCGGCTAACTGCCCCTACAGATTCTACTAAATCATAATGTAAAAGCATTAATTTTGTAGCGAGGATTGTTTCCATTGCATAAGTTGTGCCATCTTGATGAGAAAATTCTACCTCAAAAGCACTGCCATCAAATTCCATCACGACTGTTCCCACTTGTCCTTTATATAATTTAATGATTTGTTTTGTTTCAAAATGGGTTGCTTCTAAATCTTCAGTTAAAGCAACAATATCTAAGCCCTTAATTTTTTTCATTGTTTTTACCTCACTTTTTGACGGGATAACAACTTGTCAATCTGGGGAAAGTTTCACCTGAGCGGACGATCCAAGCTGCTAGAATCAGAGATTCACCTACTTCGGTTTTCAGCAAGAATTTCATGTTGTAATGTGTTCCGTATTCATTGTTTTTCTGAATAACAACATCTTCGTTAATAGCAGCTTCTTTTAAAGCCTGTTTGAGAATTTCACCATTTTTCAGGGTAATGCCTAACTTACTGGCAAACAAAATATAGCGGTTCGAGCTCCCATATGAGGTATGTTGTTGGGCTTGGGCCCTCTTAGTTTAAGGAATGATTGATTGGTGGCAAAATCGATCGGTGAATCTGCCCTTCCTTTTAATGCCAATGTTATAAAAGCCCGATGCCCCATCCCTCCGCTTCGCTCCGCCCAATGCCCAATTCCCAATTCCCAATTCCCAATTCCCCATGCAATAAAAAAGCTAGGGATTCATATCCCTAGCTGGAAACATAGCACAATTAGTTTTTAGAGTTGGCGCGGGCGATGGCTTACGCCCCGCTACGCTACGGCTTTTTCCAAACCGACTCCCACCCGCTGCCACCTAAATTAAATCAGGGTAATATCAGTCGCCGTCAAGCCTGGTCGGCCGTTCAGCAGTGCCAGTTGAATTGGTGCTTGGCCGCCAGCACCGTCTTGGTCGTACAGCAAGCGACCTGTGGAACCTTCGTAAACGAGGACTGCTTGTCCTGGAGTTGCTCCTGCAGGAGTCAGATCGTTGTTGTAAGTTCCGGTTTCCACCTGTAAGAACGCCCTGGAAGAAGGTCGATTTGGCAGACTATTGTCAAATGGTGGTAACAGGAAGGAGTCGAAGTTCAATACCAACTTGTCACGGCCGACTTCAAAATCGCCGATTTGGTCTGGGCTGCTACCCAGGCTACCGTTGGCGTTGATCGTGACGCCCTCGCCGAAGTTGTTGTAGTAGAAGCTGTCATTGCCGGCGCCGCCAATCAGCGTGTCTGCACCGGGCCCGCCACCGAGAGAGTCGTTGCCGTCTCCTGCGAGCAAATAGTCGTTCCCAAAGCCGCCCAACAGCGTGTCGTTTCCGCCGCCGGCATTTAAGGTGTCGTCCCCGTCAGATGTCGATCCAGTAGGAAGACTGCCGGGGCCGCCGAACAGTATGTCGTCGCCAGCACCGGTAGTGATGACATCAGTACCGTTGCCGCCAATGATGAAGTTGGAACCTAAGGTATCGGTAATGAGGTTTGTCGATGTGGCACCGGCAAAGTTGACACTGGTGGCGTAGGAGATAAAGTCGTTACCAGCAAAAGAGCCAACCAATCGATCGCGTCTGCTACCAAACACGATCGTGTCACTTCCTTCACCACCGTTCATGAAGTTTGTGACGGTGCCGGTGGTAGTAAGGTTAGTGCTGGTGTTGCCAAGTAACAGATCGTCACCCAGGCCGCCGTCAAGAGTAATCAGCGCAGTAGTAGTACCGATCGCAAAAGTGGTGGCATCGATCGTATCGTTGCCATCTCCACCGAAGGCTTGATTAAAGATGCCGCTCAAGCTGTCATTGCCACCGCCACCGATCATGCTATCACTCGCAAAAGCTGCAACGATCGTGTCGTTACCATCTTCGCCATTGAGCAAGTTGCGACCCGCGAAGCCTGGAAATGAACTCGACGCGCCTACGCTGGAAAGTGCAGACACCGTAGACGACTTGATGAAGTCATCGCCTGCGCCTCCCAATGCCGTATCCTGAGTAGCAAAAACCGTGATCGTGTCGTTACCAGCACCGCCGTCCAACAAGTTTTTGCCGGTACCAAAGTCGCCGATACCGCCTAGGAGAGAATCGTTGCCCTCACCGCCGAGCAAGGTTGTTTTCTCAATGCCGATCGTGATGACGCTCGAAGAAAACGGACTCGACTGGGTACTGTTGAGAATGACTAAGGTGTCGTTGTCTAGGTCGCCGGAAAGATAGCTGTTGCTGGCCACACCGTATATTGTGTCGTTGCCTTTACCGCCGATCAGAGTATCTTTCTGATTGATACCTACAACAAAGTCGTCGCCCAAGTCTCCGCGCAGGAAGTTGCTGCCTTGATTGCCACCGGCACTGCCGCCGATGCGAAGACCGAGGTTGTTGCCGCCGCCTGCGATGAAGAAGCCGAGGGAGTCATTGTCCTTACCACCGTAGAGGGTGTCTCTTCCGAGGGCGCCTCCGAGCATCGTATCTGCGCCCTGATTACCAAACATCAGGTTGCCATCGACTGTGCCTTGGAGCAAGTCATCTCCCGCACCGCCCAACAGCGTCGAATTGCGGCTTTGAGCAATTACGGTGTCACTGCCTCCATCGCCCGACAGGAAAACCCGCTCGCGCTGGCCTACTAATGAATCTTCGTCAGGGCCACCGTATAGGCTATCGTTGGGGCCGACGGAAATTAGAGTATCGTTATCGCGTTCGCCAAATATTAAGCTGCCGCCGAGGGTAGAAGTTGTAATTAAATCCCCCCCCGCTCCGGCAAAGATTGTATCCGGGCCCAGTCCCGGAGTGTTTAAATTAGTTTGATCGGAATTGTCAGTTAACGTTGTCATACAGCTTCACTCCTCTACTTGTTGGTCATCGCTTGTGCGACTACAGACACTGCCTAGAACACCGAATGTTTGGATGCCGCTGTAGTTTAACCTGTTTGCCAGCCGCAAGTCTAGCCTACTGGTGTTAACCCTGTCTAGACTTTCTCCCTCGCGGACTTTTTGCTTGTAAGCTTTTATTTTCAATGTCTTCACCCTTTAATAATCCTTGTGCAATGTCTCATGTGCTCACGCTCAAGAAGACGCGGCTCATATTCTTAATGTTCCATTCTCGATTGGCGCTCGGGGATCGCCTCCGGGGAAGGAAATTAAAGATTAACAAGGGTCGATCGCGCGATCGCCAGACAAAGAAAAGTGAGAGATTGGTTACTTGGTTACAACGCTTTGTGGCAATTTCCGGTTTCCCAGGCAGGGCCGTCTTTAAATAATTCTGGCTCGGATTGAACTCCGCACCGCTCTGGGGTCTAAAAGTCTACACCCCGCTTTAGTTCTACGCCCCGATCGCCGTAGTGTTTGTGACAGTATACCTCCGAGTGTACGCTTGCCAAGTCAAAGTAACCATGGGGTTTGTGGCAGCGCCCGGTGATAATGATTTCTGTATCGCGGGGCTTTCGCAGCAGGGCTTCGACGATCGGCTCTACCGGCAGCAGTTCTAAGTCTACTGTTGGATTGAGTTCGTCGAGAATGATCGTTTTATACCAGCCGCTGGCGATCGCCGTTTTGGCGATTTCCCAGCCGCGTTCTGCCTCGATGCAATCTAACTCTTGCTGTTGCCCCCGCCAAACTATAGCATCTCGGCCACACCGCTGGTGGTCTACTAACTGCGGGTAACTTTGCCGCAAAGCTGCGATCGCCGCATCTTCTGTATAGCCACTACCACCTTTGAGCCATTGTACAATTAAGACGCGGTGAGATTGGTCTTGGCTGATACCCTTACCTATTGCCTGCAAAGCTTTCCCCAATGCGCTCGTAGATTTGCCTTTGCCCGCTCCTGTGTATATTTCGATACCTGAAATATTGTGTTCGGCCGCTGCGGGGTGATAGTGGGGCTTCATTTCTGAGTGCAAGTCGGCAATATCCAGCAAAGCTTCGGGGGCCGCTCGGCCAGTGGCGATTACTTCTAAATATTCTGGTTTGTTTTTGAGGGTTTGGACTACTTCGTCCACTGGCAGCAAACCCAAGTCCAATACGGGGTTTAGTTCATCTAGAACTACTACAGAATAAAGCTCGCTGGCGATCGCTCCTTTGGCGATATCCCAGCCTCGCTGGGCTTCTGTGCGATCGAAGCGGGTGATTGCTTCGGCCCCAAAATATTCGGCTCTGCCGGTACGCACTTGATCGATCAAGTGGGGAAATGCCCGTTGCAGGGCTTCTATTGCCCCGTCTTCGTCGTAGGAGCGGCCGGGCCCTTTCAAAAATCGCAGCAACAAGACTCGCGTGGGCGAGTCAGAATTAATACCCAGCCCGATCGAGCGCAACACTACTCCCAAAGCTGCCTGAGACTTGCCTTTACCAGCGCCGTCGTAGACGTGAATCTGACCCGCGATGCGTTCTGAGCGAGATGACGCTGTCCGAATACCAATGCCATTCCTTACCATAATCCGCACTTATTTTAGTCTGTCTCGGGGTGGGTATTCGATCGCGCCCATTGAATGTTTAATATTTCCCTTCTGTTGGACGATCTCAAAAGATTATAGGATACAACCTCAACCACCTAATGTTCAGAAGGGCGATCGAAGAGGATTAGGGGCTAAAACCTGCGCTCTAGATTATTCCGCTTCTGATGTACAATTAAAATCTAACACGGGCTGATATACCTGAATGCTTATGATTGCGAGTGTTTTCCCATTTCGGACTGTTTTGGTGCAAATTTTAATGATGTTTTTGGCGATCGCGATCGAATCGTGGTTTCTGCAAAAACTACTGAAACTCGGCCCCAAAACCAGCGTTGAATATACAGCCATCCTCAATCTCGCTTGCACTTGCGTGGGTTGGTTAGTTTTCTTCGGCATTGAAAGCGTTATTTCCAAAGAATGGCGAGAAGAACTTATCGGTTATATTTTATTAGGCGGAGGTCAGAATACTTACTCTGCAATAACTGCGATTGCCCTCTCGGTATTGGCAATCACTTTTCTCGCCAAATGGCAGGGACTAGAATTCATAGAGAACATGGTTTCTGGTAACAAAAAAGCTTCCAAACCTCAGTTTTTGGGGCCGCCAACTCTCAGCCGCCGTCCTCCCAAAAAAACTTTTCGAGTAACTACCCAGTTTGGGGCAGTTTTAATCGCCCACACTGTTAGCAATTTCGTTATTTTAACCGTATTGTTTTTGCAAAGCGTCAATTGAAATCTATGATGAAGCAATTTTTGGATGTGACTCAGCAACTCACGAAGCTGACTAACAACCTTTGGGAAACCAATAAAAAATTTCAAAAGGCGATAATTCCGCCTAAAGTTGTCCACTGGAAGACGCCTTTACTGCTCAGCATATTTTTAGCTTTGCTGACGGTGGCGGCAATCACAGACTGGCCGACAAGAACTCTGATGTTTGATATGAGCTGGTTATTTTTTACACTGTCAATGGGTTTGCTGACCAGCCAGCAACCTTTTACGATTAAAAAAGTAAGTCTGAGTCCGTGGGTGACCAGCATCTTAATTGGCTTGTGGTTGCTGATCCGATTGCCGTCAGATAGGAAGGAAATAGCATGGATATCCGGCCCAATTATAGCAGTAATAATTTTGGGTGTAATAGAGATTTGGAATAGCGAGTCAAAACGGGAAGGTATCAGATCGTTAGTGCGGCCTCAGTTTTTGATGATTACTCTCATTCACCTGCTGATTTCCTGTTGGTTTGGATTTCACTTTTTAATTCAAGGTTGGATAGAACAATATCCGAGCGTTTTATCGCAGGATTTGAGGAAAAGCGATTATGTGGTGACATTTCAACAGCCAACTATTAATCGCTCCCGAGGAGTGGTCATCCTCAATGCAATGGATCGATACCTGCAAAATGAAGCTCGCACAAAACCGTGGGCGCAGGTAGAACAAATGTTAATAGATATTGACAACGAGCGATTTTTTCTGAAGAATCAAGCGTTAAAAACAATTCGGGTAGTCCCAGAAGATGCGAGCTGGGAGGTCAAAACTTCGATCGTCCAAGGAGAGTCCCGCTATCAGTTACAGATGCAGGCAACTTGGCTGGGGCTGGTGTTTAGACCCGAAATATATTCGTTGACCAAATCTTGCGAGGTGATCGATGTAGGCAATAGAGCGACTGTAACCTGCGACACTACCAAACCCTCTAAACCTGGACTGAAAAAAGATGGAACTTCGGGAGACAGTCAAGTTTGAGCTTGTCTCTGGCCGTTAGGAGAGGGGGAGATAAGGGAGATGGGAGAGGGGGGAGAGGGGGAGAGGGGGAGAGGTGTAGGTTTTCCACTGGCAAAACCCAGCAAATCTAGACATTGCAAAGGTTTTGGGCTTTGGCTTGGCGGGAATCTCAAACTCTTATGGGATAAGGCTTTTACCAAAAAACCTACACCCGTCGGGATGGGAAGAGGGGGAGATGGGAAAAATCCTCTTTCTTCACCCTTGACTTCTACCCTCAACATCCATCCGTTACATCCGTTAAAAAATCCGTTGCCGAACTTCCCTCTTCCTTGCACTAAAATATGGCTAAAGTTGACTGCGGGTTAATAACTAGATGAATTTGAGAAGAATCTTGACAGTCGCGACTAATGTATATTGGGAAGTAATTCGCGATCGCATCCTTTACTTAATTATTATTTTTGCTCTGTTGATGGGAGCCTCGGTGCGCTTGATACCGGAATTGGCAGCGACAACCGAAAATAAAATTATCTTAGATATTGGTTTGGCTGCGATGAGCATCCTGGGTATAATTGTCACAGTCTTTGTGGCTACCGGACTGGTCAACAAAGAAATTGAAAAGCGGACTGTTTACCTGTTAGTTGCCAAGCCGATAAGCCGGGCTGAGTTAATTGTGGGCAAGCACTTAGGGATGTCGGCGGTGCTATTCGTTCTGGTAGCAGCAATGACTGTCATCTATCTGGTTATTCTGAGTTTGAGTCGCATTCCTTACCCTTTGGGCAGCATTTTAATCGCTTCGCTGTTCGTGTGGTTTGAGCTGTGCCTCATGGCCGGTGTGGGGATTTTATTTGGAGTTTTTAGCAGTTCGCTGCTGGCTACTTTACTGACATTTAGCGTTTATTTGATGGGACACTCGACGCGGGATTTAGTGGCTTTTGGCAAGTTAACTAAAAATCCTGGCATTGAACAATTGATGATGGGACTTTATCTAGTTTTGCCTGATTTAGCCCGGTTCAATTTGAGAAATGATGCTGTTTACGGACAAGTACCTTACTTGGCGGGTTTGATTACAGATGCGGGCTATGGTTTGCTGTATGTGGTGCTGCTGCTGTCAATTGCGATCGCCATATTTTCGCGTCGAGAATTTTAAAATATAGATTCCGCATTGTCAGCGGTAATTGTTTGCTGGAAGAGTCCTCGCTGCAAACGAATTTGATTGTGGAATTAGCACGCTAAGATATAGAGAAGGTTGTCGATCGCCAATCTCGACTAAAAGTCAAACTTTTATTGGTAAAATGAGGTGACTTATGACTGCTGTAATTCACAAACCGATATCGCAGCTAAAAATTACCTGGCCGCTGCTTCCCGATGATTTTATTCTACCAGATGACCCCGTGGAAAATATAGAACATCCTTTAATCTCTAACGGTTTGCGCCAGTCTGTAGTGGATTCCCCGGAACTAATCCAAGATGCACTCATAGTTTCTAATTTTGCTTTGTGTGCTGCTGTGGACGATCGCACTATTTGCAAAGCCCCAGACTGGATGTACGTGCAACCGGTTCAACCTTGGCCTCACAGCTATCCCCGCCGCAGTTACACGCCTCATACCGAAGGAACAGTGCCTTTTGTAGTGATGGAATTTCTCTCAGCTACTTACGGCGATGAATACTCCGTCGAACACACAGAAGAAATCGGCAAGTGGTTCTTTTACGAACAAGTAATCAAAGTTCCTCGCTATGTCATTTTTCGGCCGCATACAGGCAGAATAGAAGTTTATGCGCTGGAATCCGATCGCTACAACAATCAAGATCCTGATGAAAATGGGCGTTATTTGATACCTGGATTAAATCTATTTTTGGGAGTTTGGGTGGGAACTCGGGAAGGTAGAACAGGAAATTGGCTGCGCTGGTGGAATGCAGACGGAGAGTTGCTTTTGTGGCCGGAAGAACGGGCAGAAGTAGAACGTCAGCGGGCCGAAGCCGAAAGCCAGCGGGCCGAAGCCGAAAGCCAGCGGGCAGAAGCTGAAAGCCAGCGGGCAGAAGCTGAAAGCCAACGCGCCGAAGCTGAAAGCCAGCGGGCCGATCGCGAACAGCAAGATAAAGAGTCCGCCCAAACGCTGTTGGAACAGGAAAGACAGCGCAATCAAGAACTTTTGGCGCGATTGGCAGCCCTCGGTATCGATCCAGAATAACTAAACCCACCTAAAAAAACAGAATATTTAGATCCCCGACTTCGCAGAAGTTGTTGGGGATCTAATATCGATCGCCTTCTACAGTAATCCCAATTGAAATCATGTTAGTGAAAAAACTCGAAGAATTAAAAGACATTTTCGCGCTGATGGAACGAGCGCTGATTGCCTACTCTGGTGGCATTGACAGCACTTTGGTGGCAAAAATTGCTTTTGACGTGTTGGGCGATCGCGCTTTGGCTGTAACGGCTGTTTCTCCGTCTCTACTGACAGAAGATTTGGAAGATGCCCGGATTCAAGCCGCAGAAATTGGCATCGCCCACCAGGAAGTCGAAACTCAGGAAATGGCCAATCCTAATTATACTTCTAACCCGGTTAATCGCTGCTATTTTTGCAAAAGTGAACTGCACGATACTTTGAAACCGCTAGCACTTGCCAAGGGTTATCCTTATGTGGTGGATGGGGTGAATGGTGATGATTTAAAGGATTACCGCCCGGGGATTCAGGCTGCAAAGGAACGGGGCGCGCGATCGCCTTTAGCAGAAGTCGGCATGACTAAATTTGAAGTGCGACAGTTAGCAAGAGAATTGGGTTTGCCTTGGTGGGATAAACCGGCTCAACCTTGTTTGAGTTCGCGCTTTCCTTACGGTGAAGAAATCACCGTTGCAAAGTTGCAAAGAGTGGGGCGCGCTGAACGGTATTTGCGGCAGTTGGGGCTGAAAAATCTGCGCGTGCGATCGGATGGAGATACGGCGCGAATTGAATTGCCGGCCCAGGAGATTCGAGAGTTTGTATTAAATGCGGATTTGCCTGCATTGGTGGCGGTGTTTCAGCAGTTTGGTTTTGTGTACGCGACTTTGGATTTGGAGGGGTTTCGCAGCGGCAAATTAAATCAGGTTTTGCAACCTGAATTGTTGGGGGCGAAGGCTTGATTAATTATCTTGAAAAAATGTCACTACAACCGTGTGTTCGTCCCGATCGCATTTAACTTGAAAACGGCGCTGAGGATAAAGCGATTTTAGGCGACTTTCCCACATCTGAGCTAATGCTTGTCCCAAATACAATAAATTGTCACTGCTAGCGTTTTGGGCACCGGGGAGAATGTCATCAACGTGCTGGTGGTTCATCACCTGCTCAATTGCAGCGACATCATTCCCTAGCTCGATTTTCCACTGTTCGTAGATTTGACTGTTAAAGGCTTCGGACAAAAAGATGCCGCCTTCATGTTCGACAAAATCTGGCCAGAATAGTTTTGTGAAAGCTATGGCAATTTCAATATTAGCAGATCCAAAAAGATAATCCCAGAGTGAAAAATCATCGCCGTTGGCTTTTTTCCATTGCTGGAAATCGATTAGTTTATCTGCATTCAAGGATATTTGTTTGATGAACATAATTTCTAGGGTATTTCATCCAATCTAGCTGGCCTAACTGTTTTCTCAGCTTGCACATAAATGTCTCCTGCTGAGTTTTGGTTGTGTTTGTATTCAACGGCGTGAGGTGTCGGCACATTTGCATGAGCCCTTCCTGTCAAGTCTACTCGCTTAATTGCCCGTCCACTGTCATCGTAGACGATATAGCTGGTAATGTTCTTGCCATCCATGCGGTACAGTAAGTTTTGGGCACTTGCTCCATCTAGAGGAAATCTCCCGCTGACCTGGGTTCCGACGGCTATCAGGGTGCTAGCGGGGATGCCAACTGTCCAGTCAACTGGTTTAGACATAATATTAGTCCTAAATTATTTTACCATCTCAGTTTGATATATGTAGGGGTATTTGGAAATGTACAGAGTACAATTTATAGAAATTTGCACAAATGCTGACGGCTTGTTAAAGCAATAGCATAAACTGAAGTAGCAGCAAGAGTAGCAAGTTTTATGAAAGTTAAATTTAGATTGATCTGGGCCATCTTGGCTTTCTTGTTGTTCGCTTACATCCCGTTTCGGGTGTTAGCGGGCCCGCCACCTGCGGGAGATACAGTGAGCTCTGCCCTGTGGTGGCAAGTTTTGGTGTACAATCAGGTGCAGCAAATTAAAGACGGGCAATATCAAGGTTGCGTGTGGGGCGATTCTATTTCTTCGGCATTGGGCGATTCTTTGGGAGAAAAAAACTTTAATTTTGCGATCGGCGGAATGAGTTCTGTTTCTCTGCTAGAACAGCTTAAACTTGTAGTGCCCCAGGGGTTTACTTGCAAAAAATCAATTTTGGCGATCGGCACAAATGATGCTATGTACGGCATCAGCGACGAGCAGTTTGTCAGCAATTTGAAACAGGCTATCGCAATTATGCGATCGATCGGCACCAAACAGATTATTCTGATTCCTGCTTTTTACTCAACTCTTGCCGCCAGCTACAATCCTAAATTTGCCGGAACAATTGCCAGAGTTGATGAAATTAATGTTCTCATCAATCAAGTTGCCACCGACGAAAATATGACCGTGGAATCTAGTGGCATACAAGCCTTATTTAAGGAAAAAGCTCTAAATGGAGATTTAACGATAGACGGCGTTCACCTCAATGCCAAAGGTTTAGATATATACAGAAAAGTTTTGTTAAATATTTTGAATTAAACTTGACAACTCACACTTTATCTGACATAAGAATATCCTGCTAAACTCTTAATTTTAATTCCGTTTATGCGGACTTGATTTATGTCATTTCAGTGAAGTAGGGTGCGTCATAAAAATGATATTTTTGCTACTTTCCTCACAATCTTAGAAGTGAGGCACCACGGAATCAATGGTGTGTCAGAATTAGATTTTTGTCACGATCGACAATTACTAAACTGACGCACCCTAGCGCTAAATATCAAGGAGTAGTAGTTGGCATAATTTGCTGTGGTTGTAGTTGCTGTAGCTGCTGATTTTGCTGCTGTTGAATTTGAAGTTGCCGATCTTGAAGCTCTATCTGCCGCTGTCTGTCTTCGAGTTGCAAGCGTCTGTCTTCAGCTTGCTGCTGTCTGTCTTCAGCTTGCCGCTGTCTTTCTTCACGCTGTAACTCTCTGTCTAGCAGTCTGTCTTGACGTTGCTCTTGTCTGTCTTCTCGTTGTTCTCGAAGCTGTCTGAGTTGATTTCGCCGATCGAAATCTCCTCCCAAAAATAAGTTCTGAAAAGCGTTGATAGTTGTTTGAAACCCAGTAAAAATTCCGCTAACGCTGCTGATTCCACCTGCAACTCCTGTTATCGGCTGCAAGAAAGTGGCAATATTGTCTGCAACCCTAGTATAGCCCGATCGCGCTACGAGAATCACATCGTTGTTTCGGAGAGTTGGGTTATTGTCAGGATTCAGCCCTTGAGCAAAATCGACATTAATAGTGCGGCGAGTAACAGTACCGTTGGGGTTCAAGCGCAGCAGTTCCACCTTATCTTTTTTAGCCCGCAATTGATTGAAACTACCCGCAGTCAGCAAAGCTTGGTGGAGGGATGTACTAGGTTTAACCTGTAAAGCTCCGGGCCTGATCACTTCCCCTACAATATTGATGCTGATCGCATTTGGAGAGAAACTTGTACTTCCGAGTTGGGCAACTTCAGCTAAGTCTACAGTAGATGCCGTCGGAATAATGACGCTATCTCCTTCTTGCAGTAAAACATCTTGAGTTGCATCACCTTTTTGCAGCAAATCCCACAGATTTACCGTGATAGTTTGTTCAGTCCCACCTCTGATACGGCGGCGGATTTGGACGCGACGAATGTCTGCTTCTGTGGTGATACCGCCAGCAATTTTGAGCGCTCTAGTGATTGTTGGTAGTCCGACAACGGCTCCTCCTCCTTGTTGTTGTTCAATAGAGACAAAACTCAGATCTGTTTGTTGGTTAGTCGATCGCAAATCCGAAGCAGATACAGTATAAGGCCCCGGCCTGTTGACTTCTCCGACAATTACCACGCCAATTGGTTTAGTAATATCAGCGGAAAAACTAGCACTGGCTCTTTGACGGACTTCTTGGGTATTGAGAGCACTTGCTGTCGGTACAAAAATTGTATCTCCATCTCGGATCGTGACATCTTGGCTCAAATTTCCCGTATCTAAAAAATCCTGCAAATTAACAGTAATAAGTTGTTCTGCTCCGCCTCTGCGGGGACGGCGAATTTGGACATTTCGCATATCTCCTGCGGATGTCACCCCTTTAGCAACTTGCAGCATTTCCATCAAAGTTGGAAATTTTACGCCTCCTCCGGTTCCTTCTCTGCTGGCATTAATTTTGTAGGAACCGGGGCGAGTAACTTCACCGGCAACACCTATATTTAGGGGGCGAGTAACCATCAGAGTCACCGTGACAACGGGAACATTGATGAAGGGTTCGTATCGCTTGGTAATGACGGTAGCGGCTTGTTGCAGCGTCAACCCTTGAATTGAGACGCTGCGAATGATTGGTAGATTGAGGGTTCCGTCAACTAAGACTTGATATTCTTTGCTAAATTCAGGGACGCCGAAGATATCTAAAGCAATGCGATCGCCCGGGCCTAAAGTATAAGCCGCTTCTTGTATCAGCGAACCCGAATTGCCGATCCGTGGGAAACTCGAACCCGGAGGCGGTGGTGGCGGTACTCTCGGCCTGTTTTGGTTCCTAGCGGGTGCAGGATTTCTGATGGCAGGCAACTGAGCTATACTGGGCAGCGAACTGCTCAGCACCAGGAGTGCTGACAAACTAAGACTTGTAGCGGTTTGAACGTTATGTTTCATCTTTCTTTCCTGGTTGCAGTCTGCCATTGAACGATCGCAATGCAAGCTAGTTAATTTTAGTTTATTTTCCGTTCTGTCCAGTGTAGCCTCGCTGCCCTGGAAAATCCAGAGGTGGAATCATAAAATTTGTGCGGCAATCGAGTACCTTCTTTATAAAGAAAGCGTAAAGCTAGCCAAATGTTCTCAAAATTATTTATACATAAGTCGGGATGCAAATCAACCCCCCGAAATAAAAGATCTAGAAAAAACGATCCTTCTTTGATGTAAAATATTAATAATTGTATCTGCGGGACAAAGACAAGTGTCACTAAAATTGGAGAAGGTAATTCCCTGGGGACGCTGCTTGGATGAATACATAGGAATGTTTAGCTTGACATCAAGTGACCTCAAGCGAGCAATTCTAGATTGTGCGGGCGGGCCGGCGAGTTTCAATGCCGAAATGACTCGCCAAGGTAACAAGGTGATTTCTTGCGATCCGGTTTATCAGTTTACGGCGGTGGAAATTGGCGATCGCATCCAAGAAACATATCAAACTGTGATTGACGCTGTTAAGGCCAATGTAGACGGTTACCTGTGGAACAGTTTTGAATCACCGTACCAGCTAGGCGAAGTGCGGATGAAAGCAATGCAGGAATTTTTAGCAGATTTTCCCTCTGGCTTGGAGCAAGGCCGCTACCTGACTGCTGAGCTGCCTGTTTTGCCCTTCGATAACGGTCAATTTGATTTAGCTTTGTGCAGCCATTTCTTATTTGCTTATTCTCACCTGCTTTCGGAAGAATTTCATCTAGAAGCAATTATGGAAATGTGTCGGGTTGCTAAGGAAGTGCGAGTGTTTCCGCTGTTGCAAAGTTTTAGCGGAGAGGAATCTGAGCATTTAAATCCGATTATTGCCGAATTGAAAAATAGAAATTTTCGTGTGGAAGTTCAAGAGGCTCCCTATGAGTTTCAAAAAGGTGGAAATAAGATGCTGCGAGTTAGGGGACAAATGTAACTTACCGGGCGAATGGAATTCGCGGCTATACAAACCATGTCCGCCTCCGCGGACTCAAAGACAATAGTTACTATATTCATATACCCAGGTCAAAATGCTCAGCAGCGCAGCCTTAAGGAAAACAGGGACAGGGTGGGAATTTGTCAGCGAAGAGGCTTTAGAGGATTTTGTCGAAGCTCATCTGGAGAGTTTGCTAGGCTTGACAGTCATCAAGCGACAATTCACTATCAACGAACAAAGATGCGACATCATCGCAGTTGATGACAATAAAAGTTTAGCAGTGCTGGAGTTGAAAAATGGTGAAGATCGATATATCGTCCAGCAGTTAACTCGTTATTATCATGCTTTGCTAGAGAGCAAACCTTTTGCCAACCAAGTAAACTACGATCCCCCTGTTCGTTTAGTCGCGATTGCGCCTATTTTTCACAGGGATAGTTTTACTGATAGGAAGTACAATCATCTACTTTTACAGTTTTTAGAATTTGCGATAGTTCCTGAGGGGGATAATTTATATCTCCATTTGAAAGATGTAGATACTGGGCATACTTCACAACTAGAGATTACATATCAAGAAATAGAAAGTACGGATAATATACGGAGTCCACCCAGAGAGTTTCGGAATCTACTCAAGAAGTTTATTGATGATGAACAGCAGGTAATCTGGAGAATTCGGGAGAAGATTCTCAGATTTGACACCCGTATACAAGAAATAATTTGCTCTAAAAGCATTAGCTATGGTAAAGGTAAAAGTAAACTATGCGCTCAGATTTGTGTAGATAGAAGAGCTGGGGAAGGTTATATTAGACCAGCACTCATGTTATGGCTACCTCTTTCCCCTTGGATCGATAACTGTAACAGGGTTGGGAGAATGGCAATTTATAACCGAAAGAGGAATGATGCTTTATCCCTGAGCAAAATAGATGAGTATTCTTATCTTCGCCACTGGCCGGTGGGTTCTCGTTATTCTGCTTCTGATTCGCAAGTTCTGACCTGGGATTTAAAACACTATGTAACTGAGATAAGTCAGCAAAATAAAGAATCTAATCCTCTGGATTATTTGGTAAATTTATCCTTGGAAAAATGGCGGGAAACACTTTAAGGTAAAAAATCATATAGCACCCATAATTTCTTGCCAAAATCACCATCCATCTGCGTCTATCTGCGTGCATCAGCGGTTAAAAACTTATATCAATAGCTTGACAAAAAATCAAAATTACCTAATTTTGATATAAATGGACTTACGCATGGGTGGCCAGAAACCGGGTTTTTCCCGAAAATGCTGCGCTGTAGTCCACAGATTAAATAAAAAACCCGGTTTCTTCGATCGCGTGGTGCGTAAGTCTAGATTATATTACATATAGAAACCAAAACATAAAATTCTCATGCCGCAAACAGTCTGGATCGCACGCCACGGAAACCGCATCGACTTCGTAAACCCCGACTGGTTTCTCACCGCAGAACACCGCTACGATCCCCATCTTTCCGAAGACGGTCACATTCAAGCCAAACAACTCGCCAATCGCCTCAAAGGTGAAGGAATTTCTCACATTTTCGCTTCCCCTTTTCTGCGAACTGTCCAAACAGCAAATCACGTTGCCGAAGCTCTCGATTTGTCAATTAAACTAGAGTGGGGAATCTGCGAATGGCTGAATTCTGACTGGATGACAGAAATGCCGGAAACTGAATCTGTCGAGGATTTGTGTCGGCGTTTTCCCAGGATAGATGCTTCCTACAAAGGCGGTATTGCTAATTATCCCGAAACAGGGGAAGCTTGTCTCAAAAGGGCGGGGGAAACTGCTAAACGCCTCGCTGCTGAGTTTCCCGAGGATATGTTATTAGTAGGTCACGGTGCGTCGGTTTTGGGAAGTGCGATCGGGCTGGTGGGCGATGCAGAAACTGAAATTAATGCTTCTTTGTGCTGTTTGGTGAAAGTGGTGCGGGACGGGGGCGAATGGTCGATCGCACTTAATGGCGATACTTCTCACCTCACGGACACTGAAACCGTTGTCCGCTTTAATTAAAGTTGAGATTCGTGCAAAAAATTGCATTATATGGTATGTGTACGGATTGTGCAGTACACGCCCTGCGTTAATCTCGTCTGTGAAAATCTGAGTGCTATCATTTAATGTCGATCGCACATTTTAAATCAAAAATCTTAAATAGGTATGGCAGGACACAGTAAGTGGGCGAATATTAAACGCCAAAAAGCTAGAGTTGATGCTGTTAAAGGCAAGGTTTTTGCCCGAATATCTCGCGAAATTATTGTCGCCGCCCGCAGCGGAGTTCCCGATCCCGCTGGCAATTTTCAACTGCGGACAGCTATTGAAAAAGCCAAGGCGGCGAGTATTCCTAATGAAAACATAGAAAGGGCGATCGCCAAAGGTGCCGGTTTAGCCGGAGGTAGTTCCGAATTAGAAGCCATTCGCTACGAAGGTTACGGCGTTGGCGGAGTGGCGATTCTGATTGAAGCGCTGACAGACAACCGCAACCGCGCGGCGGCTGACTTGCGAGAAGCTTTTAGTAAAAATGGTGGCAACTTGGGCGAAACTGGTTGTGTGGGGTGGATGTTCGACCACAAAGGAGTTTGTACAGTACGCGGCCCCATTGATGAGGAACAATTGTTTGAAGCATCCCTAGAAGCCGAAGCCGAATCCTACGATTTGATATCAATTGATGAGGATACTGAAGGTGCAGAAGTTTTTACAAGTGTGCCTAATTTGGAAAAACTGGCTGATGTTTTGAAACAAACAGGTTTTGCAGTTTTACAGTCAGAGACTCGCTGGATTCCGAGCAATACAGTGGAGATAGACACTCCTGAAAAAGCTCGATCGCTCCTTAAGTTAATGGACGCCTTGGAAGATTTGGACGACGTGCAAAGTGTGACCGCTAATTTTGAAATGACCGATGAATTGATGTCCTCAATTATGATTTAAAATCCCAAGGTTCGTAGTCAGGACTTTAGTCCGCATCAGGTTCATAGCAAAATTTGAAGGTTACTAGAACAATTACGGCTTTGTCGGAGTATGAAAGTTCGATCGCGAATTATCTGGGAGAAGCAGTCCAGTACCGGATGGGCGATCGGATGCAGTAAGGGGGATTTGTGCGATCGTTTGTCAAGTAGTAAGTTGATATATTGCGGGTCGGTATTTTGGTTCGGGAATGGGTTTTCCCGCAGTTGTTGCAGCTTCCAGCCATGCTGTTTTAGCAATCTGTACTTCCTGCAAAGCTAATTCTGGGGTTTCCCCAAAAGCGGAACAGTATTTTAAGTCGGGAATATCGGCAATATAGCCTTCATCTTCGTTGCTGTAAAAAATATTGATGTGATAGTCTTTCATGGTTGATCATCCTCTATTGTGAGAGCGTATTCCTCGATTATCGCTAAGAATTGACGGACTTGATAGGGTGTCACCTCGCCTTTCTTATTTTGAATGTTAACAATTTCTGGCACTTCAGGATGATTGAATATGTGATGGCTGCCACTGACTCTCGCCAGACTAAAGCCAAAGGCTTCAATCAGTGTCACCATTTCATTAAACTTGATGTTTTTTGACCCAGATAGCACCTTTTCTAAAATTTTACGCTTTTTCATCGCTCGCTCTTGATTGTACCTGGAATTTTAGGGTTTATTGATGCTGCTTGCAATCATAACATTCTTAATCTTGAACTATATCGTGTATTCGTGCTTCGTAAAATCCTTCCTCTTGAAGAAATTGAGTTAATTCCTTAAGTCCTTGGCGACGCTTGACTTTTCGCTGTTCTTGATAAATGATTAAATCCTTCAATTGAATTCGCCGATGGGAACCTACTTTGACACAAGGAATTGCTCCTTCATCTAGCAACTTGACAAGAAATGGTCGCGATACATTCAGGATATCGGCAGCTTGCTGCGTCGTCAGTTCGCGATTGTGAAGAATATCAAGCAAATATAGGGAAAACAAAAGACAAGCATTAAGTAGAACAGCAACTTTAGCCATATTAAAAAGTGAATTAATCCTATTCCTCGTATAAACCAGCTTCCTCAGTCATCTCGATTAGCTGGTCTAATAGTTTACGGCGCTTTCTGTCTCGCTGTTCTTGATAAATGATTAAATCCTTAAATCGAATCCTCCGATGGGAACCTACTTTGATATAAGGAATTGCTTCTTCATCTAGCAACTTGACTAGAAAAGGTCGCGATACATTTAGGATATTAGCAGCTTGTTGTGTTGTTAATTCGCGATTGTGACGAACGATCGAAACAGCCCGATTAGATGCCATCGCCTGCACAGCTTGATGCAGGATGTTGCAGACTGATTCGGGAAGGAGAATCTCTTCTCCGTTACTGGTGACTAATTTTGGCTGTGCGGATTCTCGGCTGAGTATCTGTGCTAATTGTGCTATAGATTCTTGTTCTTTTTCTGGAGGCAAAACAGACTCTGGCGATGCTTTTTGCTTTAACATAGCAAGATGTATTTTGATTGTTTTCTTGACGATAACACTTTTCACGGCGTAAACGCAATATCCGAAATAATCAAAATATTCAAACAGCCTGAAATAATCGTTCTAGCTTCTTAGTTACGGGCAATGGTTTACCTTCAGCTTGACAACTCTCAATTAGTAACTCCAGTACCTCTCGTGCATTGTAGATAGCTTCTTCATAAGAATCTCCGTGAGTTACCGGCTGCATTACATCCTCAAATTCAGGCAAAAATACGACAAAGCATCGATCGCCTTCCGACCATTGGATAACAACTGTATATTTCATGGTTCTGTCTCCTCTGCTTCGATTTGGCCAATTTTCCTCAATTATTTCGTTTTACGCTATCTGTAATCGTTTCCCCAACGTCTGAGGTTCTGGTAGAGGTTTGCCATCTTCTTGATAGAGTTCAATCAATGTTTCTAACAATTCTTGTCCGTGTTTTGCCGCTTCTTCGTAAGTGTGTCCGTGAGTGCAAGGCTGCATGACATCGGTAAACTCAGGTAAGCTGACAACAAAAAGTTGATCCTCTTTTGACCACTGGATAATGAGACTATAATTGCTATTCATTTGGAACCCTTTATAGGCGAATAGAGAAGAATGCCAGCTAATGAGGTTTAGGATATTGTAGCCGATCGCCCAAACGACAAAAACCGAGTTGATTTAAGAAACCGGGTTTTTACCAAATCTGCGGGCTACAACAAAGTATTTTCGTAAAAAACCCGGTTTCTGGACTTCCTGACTCTTGCATCCCCACACAGATGTACAATGGTGAGACCGAATTCCCCAACGACCACCGTGATTGACCGCTACACTCTGCCCGAAATGGGCAACATCTGGACTGAAACCGCCAAACTCAAAAGCTGGCTACAAGTAGAAATTGCTGTCTGCGAAGCTCAAGCCGAACTCGGCTACATCCCCGCCGCCGCAGTCGAAGAAATTAAAGCTAAGGCTAATTTTGACCCCAAACGAGTCCTCGAAATTGAAGAGGAAGTTCGCCATGACATGATTGCTTTCTTGACAAATGTCAACGAATATGTAGGCGATGCCGGCCGCTACATTCACCTCGGTTTAACCAGTTCCGATGTGCTCGATACTGCTTTGGCGCTGCAATTAGTCGCCAGCGTCAATATCTTGTTAGAACGTGTCGAAGATTTGAGCCAAGCTATTCGCTATCAGGCCCAACAACACCGCAATACTGTGATGGTTGGCCGATCGCACGGAATTCACGCCGAACCCATCACCTTTGGCTTTAAACTAGCAGGATGGCTGGCTGAAGTCCTTCGCAACCGCGCCCGATTGGTGAATTTGCGATCGTCGATCGCAGTTGGCAAAATCTCCGGTGCAGTCGGAACCTATGCTAATATCGATCCGCGCATCGAAGCGATCGCCTGTCAAAACCTCGGACTCGAACCCGATTGTGCATCGACTCAAGTCATTTCGCGCGATCGACACGCCGAATACGTCCAAACCTTAGCATTGTTAGCCGCATCGATCGAACGTTTTGCAGTCGAAATTCGCAACCTGCAACGCACCGACGTGCTCGAAGTCGAAGAATTCTTCTCCAAAGGGCAAAAAGGCTCATCCGCCATGCCCCACAAACGCAACCCGATTCGATCGGAAAGACTCACAGGGATGGCGAGAATTGTCCGCGCCAACGCCGTCGCAGCCTTAGAAAATGTGGCGCTTTGGCACGAAAGAGACATTTCTCACAGTTCCGTAGAACGGATGATTTTGCCCGACAGTTCTACAGTAACTCACTTCATGTTAGTGGAAACCACAGACTTAGTAAAACACCTGCTAGTCTATCCCGAAAATATGAAGCGAAACATGAATCTTTACGGCGGAGTTATCTTCAGTCAGCGCGTGATGCTAGCCTTGGTAGAAAAAGGAATGAACCGTGAAGAAGCATACAAAGTTGTGCAATCTTGCGCTCATGAAGCTTGGAATAAAGCTGAAGGCAATTTCTACAATTTGATTGCTAAGGACGATCGCGTTACTGCTAAGATGACGAGCAAGGAAATTGATGATTGTTTCGATCCGCAGTATCAATTGAGGCACTTAGATTTAGTATATCAGCGGTTGGGAATTTAAAATTTTTTTGAATTTCCGACTTTGGATAGGCCCAACTTGCCCACCAAGTTTCTCTGCGATATATTGTACCAAATTCGGTTTTGAGATCCCCTTGATTCTTCAGTCCGCGGAGGCGGACTTTGTATGTGTAGAAGCGATTTCAATCGCCGATTCAATCGCCGATCG
>NZ_JAEQCF010000177.1:0-2779 GCF_020738625.1 Microcoleus sp. PH2017_09_SFU_O_A | reverse complement strand
TCTTGACTCCAGGCAAGTCTAATATATAGTCTAAATAAAAGTCCATGACAGTAAATGTATTGTTTGTTACATTATACACCATAAAGTCAGGAGAGCCAGACTGACGACATTGACGCTTTTGCGATCGCTTGCTGGTACTTCGACAAACCAGAAGCCAGCTACCTCAAGATTCGAGATTTCCTGGTGAGCCAAATCAAGCAAATTTGCTTGAGAATCGAGCATTTGAACCGCATTCAATCCCCGATTATCAACAGAATGAGGCAGGAGTTGGCTTGGCAGTGCCCGGAAATCGCTCAAGTGCGATCGGCAAAAATGCAAGAAGAATTACCACCTCTGCTGTGGGGGTGGCTGGCGGGGCGACGAAAGTCAAAAAAGTACGATCGCATTTTGGAGGCAACGGTCGGCTCTGGCATCGAATCCCAAACTCGCTGGGCTGCTAACCAATACTGCGAAATTGAGGAGGAAATCTTTAAGCTCAAAAAGCAGTTGGTTCAACTCATCGACAATGGGCAGTTTGACGAATATCGGCGGATTTTTACAAAATTCGGTTTTGGCTACCAACTACAAGGTTACTTGCTGGGAGCAATTTATCCAATCGAAGACTTTTTGAAAGACGGCAGACCGGAAGTAAAAATCAGAAAAAATCGCAGCACCGGGAAAGAATCTAAGCTCAAACTTTCAGAGCGCCGCTTCATGAGGGCGGTCGGCATGGGCGTGATTCGCGATGACAGCGGCCAGAAGAAAAAGGGAAAGCAGTCCGGCAGCGCGCTGTGCAGGAAAGCCCTCTGGCAATGGTGTTTCACACGACTGGAAGTTAGCCGGAACAATCCACCTCTAAAATTCATTTACGGTCAGGGCGCTGACGCTGAGCAAATATCCCCAGCGGAAAATTTAAAACGGAGAAAAAAGGGTGGCACTCCAATTAAACTAGCCCGCCAGCGAGTGATAGCCCGCTGCGTCCGCGAACTTTTCAAAGAACTGTGTGCCATCGCCAAAATCTAAAATCTAAAATCCAATTTAAAGACCCACAGGAGTAATCTACCTGTGGGTCTTTAAATTAGTAAAACGTTGTTACAGTGAAGACAAAAGCGGCGCAACAGCGACGAAACAGTTAAACTCACAGGTGATGGCACGCGCCTCCGCAGCGAGCAACAATCGCGGGCATCGCAGCGTCTGCACAGCACGTAGCTGATGCTTCGCTGACAATCAACTTTCCAAGATGCCCCTATCTGCCGCCGCCGTTATTGACGCAATTGCGTGATTGAGATCCGGCTCGCTGCCACCTCAAACCATGATTTTTCGCGATCGGGCGTGATATTTGTAGGTTAGTTGGGCGCATAGCAGCTAGGATCGAGCTAACTCATGGTTACACTAAAGCTCGTCATGCGGCGTTGCCTCTCAAAAACCCAATTGAGTCTTATGGCGCACTACCGCTCCACTTTACGTTTGTTCACCTGCATTGCCTGCCTGGGCGCTGCCTTCATTCCCAGTGCGGAGGGAAGGCAACAGATTGTCATTGCTTCCTACCAGGTTGTTTCCCAAGAAATTGCTCAAGCAGACTCTCCCCCGGACTCCAGCCAGGACTCCAATCCTCCACAATCCTCTCCAGCGCCCGATAAAAACAAATCTAAGCCGTCTAAAAAACAAAAATCTAATTCCAAAATCCCGAAACCAATCTCCAATATAATTGTCATTTTGTCACGCCAGCGGGGGTTGTTAATGTTGGGTTTGGCAGCAGTTGTCGTCACGGCAGCGGCAGTAGCGATCATGCTGAAATTAGTTAGCAGTGGCGAGTCAAATAATTCTAAGCGAAGACGGGTTCGAGGCGATCGCCAAAACCAAAGAAACTCTCGATTCACCAATCCCGATGCTCAGAGAAACAGGCACGAAATGGGACAGCAACAGGTTTCTTCTGGGGGACTCAAACCGCTACCAGCATTGCCCTACCCTGTCAATTTCCCCAAGGGCTACAAGATCGAGAGCACCGATCTGCCTTTACCGTTTATCGTGGAATCTGGGCAATCAGAATCCGAGGATGCAGGGGTAGAGGGCGATCGAATTAATTCCGACACCGCCACAGACGAAAATCGCAACAACGGCTACAGCGACTCAGGTTTCAATATTCCAGAAACAACTAATCGAGCCGATGCACTAGCGAATCGGAAGAAAGATATTTCCCTTCCCGAAACGGAAGTCAGACAAAAAGTTGATATTATTGAAACACTCATTGAAGATTTGCAGCACCTCAATCCGGCCTCTAGGCGCAAAGCAATTTGGGAACTCGGGCAGCAGGGAGATTCCAGAGCCGTTGAGCCGTTGCTGAATTTATTAGGAAATTCTGACTCTAAGCAGTACAGTTTAATTCTGGCAAGTCTCTCAGAAATTGGCATTCGCACGCTCAAACCCATGAATAATGCCTGGTCAATTTCATTGCAAAATGAAAACCCGGAAGTGCGGAAAAATGCGATTCGCGACTTGACACGGATTTACGAATTGGTGAATCAAATCAGTCACTTGTTGCACCGCGCGACGGACGATCCAGATGCAGAAGTTCAGGAAACAGCTCGCTGGGCAATTAATCAGTTGAATCGCATTCGTCCGCGTTCTGGGAGGGATGATTAATGTTCTGTTGACTGTTGACTGTTGACTGTTGACAGTTGACAGTTGATACCAAATTTACATAGGGCTTGCTGAAAAATCAATCACATATTGCGTGGCATAGGTTTAGATGGCGCGAGGGAGAAAAAAGTGCAAGATAAACAGGTAATATAGATCAAAA
>NZ_JAEQCF010000080.1:10511-33622 GCF_020738625.1 Microcoleus sp. PH2017_09_SFU_O_A | reverse complement strand
AATTGGTAATTGGTAATTGGTAATTGGTAATTGGTAATTGGTAATTGGTAATTGGTAATTGGTAATTGGTAATTGGTAATTGGTAATTGGTAATTGGGATTTGTGGGGTGGGCTTCTAGCCCGCACAAAAATTAAATTTAAATACTATCAACTGCAATATGTCATTGCGAGCTCTTAGCGAAGCAATCCCCGAGATTATGCGATTGCTTCGCTAGGAGCTCGCAATGACAATGACAGCAATTTGTATAGACGCGGTTTCAACCGCCCAATCTTCTATTTGCTGCGTTCATCTTTTTCTCTCAACTGCCAAAGTTGAATCTCATAACAAAGATGCTTTTCAAATAGTTGACTCGCCTCCAATCCTTCAACCACCAATTTCTTAAACCAGCGGCGAAATATCCAACGCAGAATTTTATGAATCGGCGGAACCGCGATCGAAATTAAATCTGCAACATAAATCATTGTGTTCAGTCCATACCTGCGGAAAGTATCGACATACAAATCAATTGTTGGTACAATATGAGCAGAAATATCCTCAGCTTTTACTAAATTAAACCCCGCTTGCATCAATGCAGATTCCAGTTCTTCCACAACATGACAGTTAGAAAACATTCCTTCTGTATAATCACGATTAGAGCGCAACATATCCGCAAGCAGTACGTATCCTCCAAGATTGAGCACCGCCGCCGCACCTTTAGCTATATCGACAGCAGACATATATTGACTGCTTTCGCTAAAGAGGACTAAATCGTAGGAATGGGTGGCTTGGAAGTCTTCAAATTTGGTGAGGTGGAAGATGGCGCGATCGCCTGTACACTTCAGAAAGCGCTGTTGTTGGAACGGATCGGGCGCTAGTCCTTCGACTCCAAAAGCGCGATCGAGCAAATAAGCCGCATTTCCCCCAATCCCGCATCCTACATCTAGGACAGTCTTAATGTCTTTCGGGATAAAATCTAACAACTTATCCGTATAAGCTTGCTGGGCGATGCGTAGCCGCGCGAGTGTTAGTTCATCAGCGGGCACAGGTAAGGTTTCCCAATAGCCATAGTGAAGATAGGGAGATTCTGTCAAGCCCAAATAGTAATTCAGCGCTGCATTTTGGTAGCGAGTTACTTTGGAAATTTCGATTGATGGTGATTTCGGCATAGGGAGAATTGAATAAACTTTAGGATTTCCGGGAGGGTTAAAATTCTTCCCAGTGCTTGCATATATGTTAATAGCACGCGAACCGCATAAATTGCCAACTTTTGCCACAAAATCCCAAATTTTCTTGTCATTCGTGATCGACAAAAACACAATTACATAGTTGAGTTCGTAGGTGGCAATGATTTCGAGCAGACTTGAAACAGTATTTTCCTCTAGTTTTAGCTGTTGCAAATAAGCATTAGCCTGCAACCAGGAAGTGAATCGCCAATCATACAATATCTATACTCAAATTAACAAAGTTATTAATTAGAGTATTATAAAGTAGCTGCTACTGTTTCACGTACAGAATCAAGAAAGTGAACAATCTCCTGCATAACTGAAGACGATCGCAAAATCTCAATATCTTCATTAGTCAAATGATCGATTATTTGTGAGCGATCGTGAATATTTTCTGATCGGGCAATCAATTCTTCTAAAGCTTTTCTAGGTTGACAAACTGCCAAGTCAAGTACATCTTGAGGAGGAATGTATCCTATCAACCGCGAAAGCAAAGAGACATCTTGAAAAAAGATAATTTCTATTTCAGGAACAGCAGAAACTACTTTAAATGGTGTCTTACCCGCTACAAATTCAAGTATTTCTTCAATATCGTTGCGACGTAATTCAACTAACTCCGGTACTACTGAATCTGCATCAAATACGATCAGAACTGGTACTCGCCGCCGCACAATTAAAGACATAGCTAGTGACTTAATATTATATACTTTACCACCAACAACAACTCCCACATCAGTGAGTAAATTTTCTGGTAGCACAGTTTTAAGTAGTTGTGCATCAAAAGCCCCTTCACAAAGAATGTAAGTAATCATTGAATATCTCCCTCGATAACGTTGTAATTAGGCAATCCTTCTTCTACACAGGCACGGTATTTTAAAGTTAATAGTTCGCAAATTTTTTCCTGTTCTAAGGCATATTTTAGTTCTGCTCCATTCCACATCAGAATCGCCTGTGGCAGCGAAAAGTATGAAAGGCTAACAGCCGCATTGGTGAACCCAGTACGACTAAAAATTAATCCAACTGTACCTGCGGGACGACGTAAAAGTTGATTGCGAAGTTTAGCAATAGGAGTAAGATCAACTGTTTTGTCTGCAAAATCTTTGCTTTCAACTAAACAAGAAAGTCCCACACAATGGACAGCGCCATCAATTTGTTCGACTACCTCATCAAAAAGTGTCACGCTGTAAGGCCATTTTACCTCTGCACCATCAAGTTGAAATGCTCGGATAATCAGGTACTCAAAGGCTTTACCCGCGTCCCATCCTGGAGTGCTACGATTCTCGATATTGTTCCATAGAGTTCGTAACTCATCCCAAAGAATGATTGAATCATTCTTTGGTAATCTTTTTCCGCAACCAACTATAATACCTCAGCAATTATACACTTTTCAATCAGCGATCTATTTAAGTTTATCATATTCAAAACTTGTGGGTAGGCATCGCGTCTCCCCAAAACAGGCTTCTCACTGAAGAGTCTATTTTGCTGATCCGATCGCCTATTTACCCTCACTGTTCATGCTTCTTTCATTTTCCCCGATTCTGTGATAAATTTAAATAATGAAAAGATTATGAAAATTAGCGATAGTCGATCGGGCTGTCTGCCGTAATCTGTGGCAAATTTAGCTAGCATTTTGGAATATATGCTCAAAAAGCGTCAAATTATGACTCCATCTCGCCCTTTCCCCCTATCTCTCCTCTCCTCTCCCGTTTGGAAACAATATCAGATGATTGGATTGGGGCTGTTGCTGGGAGTGTGCGTCACCGCGTGCAACACTCAGACGACGGTAGAGCCTCAAACCAATCAAAATCGAGATTCTAGCCCTACTGCCACCGATTGGTTCCGAAAAGACAAAAAAGTCATTCTCACCACCTTTACGGTGCTGGCAGACATGGCGCAGAACGTCGCTGGTGACAAGCTAACTGTTCAATCCATCACAAAGCCTGGGGCGGAAATTCACGGCTATGAAGTCACTCCTAGCGACTTAAAACGAGGGCAAGGTGCTAGTCTAATTTTGGATAACGGATTGAATTTAGAACGTTGGGCAACTCGATTTTATAACAGTTTGCCAAAAGTTCCTCGCATTACTGTCAGCGAAGGAATCAATCCCATTAATATTGCCGAAGATTCCTACAAAGGTAAACCGAATCCTCATGCTTGGATGTCACCTAAAAATGCCTTAATTTACGTTAGAAATATTCGCAGAGCTTTATCAAATGCCGATCCAGCCAATGCTGCAACCTATGAAGCGAATTCGACAAAATACAGTCAGCAAATTGAAGCGATCGATGAAAAGCTCAAACAAGCTATCTCAGCGATTCCGCCAGAAAAACGCTACATAGTAAGTTGTGAAGGCGCCTTTTCTTACATTGCGCGCGACTACGGCTTGAAAGAAGTTTATATTTGGCCTGTAAATGCCGAACAGCAATCTACACCGAAACAAGTTGAACGGGTGATTAATACAGTCAAAGCAAACAAAATCCCCGCCGTATTTTGCGAGAGTACCGTCAGCAACGAAGCACAGCTTCAAGTAGCAAAGGAAACCGGGGCAAAATTTGCCGGGGTGTTTTATGTCGATTCCCTCTCTCCATCGGAAGGCCCTGCATCAACCTACCTTAAGATGCTTGAATACAACGTCAATACTTTGATAAAAGGACTACAGGGTAATGGGGGATAGGGCATTGGGCATTGGTAATTTGGTAATTTGGAGAAATTGGTATGGATAGAATCAGTATTGACATTGAAAATGTCACGGTTGCTTATCATGGTAAAGTAGCCTTGCACAGAGCCTCTCTGCAACTTAAAGCGGGGACAATTTGCGGTTTGGTGGGGATGAATGGTGCGGGAAAATCAACCCTGTTTAAGGCAATTATGGGGTTTGTGAAGCCAAACACCGGACGAATTTTAATTAATGGCTTGCCGATCCGTCAAGTGCAAAAAAGCAATCTGGTTGCCTATGTGCCTCAGTCGGAAGAGGTAGATTGGAATTTCCCGGTGAACGTTTATGATGTGGTGATGATGGGGCGCTACGGCTACATGAATCTGTTGCGGATTCCGCGTTCGATCGACAAACAAGCGGTGCGAGAAAGCTTGGAAAGGGTGGAAATGTGGCCCATGCGCGATCGCCAAATCGGAGAGTTATCCGGGGGACAAAAGAAACGCACCTTTTTTGCGCGGGCTTTGGCGCAACAAGCAAAGGTTTTACTGCTAGATGAACCCTTCGCCGGAGTTGATATCAAAACCGAGAAAATGATGATTGATTTGCTGATGGAATTGCGTCAAACAGGCCATACAATTCTGGTTTCAACTCACGATTTAGAATCGATTACTACATTTTGCGACCAAGTAGTATTAATTAATCGCAGTATTCTCGCCTACGGCAACACCTCAGAAGTGTTTACAGAAGAAAATCTTTCCCGCACCTTTGGCGGTTCGGTTGGTGATTTTTCGTCTGCAAAAAGTCGGTTAACTCAAGTGAATCGGGAGAAGCAATAATGGACTTAATTCAGTGGTTTACCGCACCGTTGCAGCATGAATTTATGGTGAAGGCGATTTTAGTCAGCGCCTTAGTAGGGATTGTTTGTTCGGCGCTTTCGTGCTATATGACTTTGAAGGGATGGGCTTTGATGGGCGATGCGGTTTCCCATGCGGTGATGCCGGGGGTTGTGATTGCTTATGTGCTGAATATTCCTTTGGCGGTGGGGGCGTTTTTGTTTGGCGTGGGCTCCGTAATTGCGATCGGCTTTATCAAAGCAAAAACTCGCGTTAAAGAAGATACAGTGATTGGTTTAGTGTTTACTGGATTTTTTGCCTTTGGTTTGGTGTTAATTTCTAAAGTCAGAAGTTCGATCGACTTAACGCATATCTTATTTGGCAATGTCTTGGGTATTTCCGATTCAGATATTGTTCAAACTGTGATTATTAGTGTCATTACCTTAGTGACGCTGGCAATTTTACGCAAAGATTTAATCCTGTTTTGTTTTGACTCGACTCACGCGCGATCGATCGGTTTAAATATCACTTTCCTTTATTACGTGTTGCTGTCTTTGCTATCGCTGACAGCAGTTGCGGGACTTCAGACAGTCGGGATTATTTTAGTAGTAGCAATGTTGGTAACTCCGGGGGCTACGGCGTATTTATTGAGTGATAATTTTGACCATATGACGCTAATTGCGATGACTTCGGGAGTATTTTCTAGCGTAATGGGAACTTATATCAGCTATCACATTGATGGTTCGACAGGCGGATGTATTGTGGTGCTGCAAACGCTGCTGTTTGTGTTGGCGATGGTTTTTGCCCCGAAATATGGTTTGTTGGTGAGATCTAGGGACTCAGGGGCGATCGGTGAATAGATCAGAAATCAATTATCTTTATTTCTTAGTCCGCGGAGGCGGACATTGTTTGTGTAGCAGCGGTTTTAACCGCCGAGCGATCGAGAGGTAACTATTCACTAAACTCAATATTTTCATACAAATCTGCTACCGAAATTTCCACCTGCACAGACGTTAACATCAGCCGATCGCCCGCACAGCTATATTCCGAAAAAATCCACTTATTCGCATCAGTTTTAGAATACTGTTGCACCTGTACTCGATATTGGTCGATTAATAAATATTCCTGAAAACTCGGGATACTGCGATAAGCCGCAAACTTGTCATCTCGATCGTAAGCTCTAGTACCTTTAGATAGCACCTCAGCAATCAACAGAGGATTAGTGATTGTATCAGTGCGTCCAGATTGAAGTTCGATCGGTTTCGCAACCACCATCACGTCTGGATAAGTATAATTATTAAGTTGCGGAACCCAAAGCCGCTGATCGGATGCAAAAATACTGTAAGGTTTACCCTTAAGGCTCACCCTCAAAATAGCGTTTAAGATGCTCGTGATTTCATTGTGATTCGGTGTGTCGCCAGCCATCAGAATAATCTCGCCGTTGATAAATTCATGTCGATCCAGAGAATTAACTTCAGCTTCTAGATATTCCTGGGCCGTGTAGGTTTTGGTTTCAACTTGCGCGATCATATACAAGGATCTCCTTTAATCTACTTATTTTAGTATATCTTAAAAATCGCTTAAAAACAGGCCGGGGCGGGTTTATGAGATTGTCGGTTTTTGGCAAATATTGTTGGTGAACCCGCCCCTACAGTCCGAATAAATTTACCGCAACAGGGAAAAGTTATAGCCAGTTTTTCCTACTGCTTTAATTTGCACTAAAATTGGCGAACCCGCCCGATCGCCACTTGGCAAAAACTTCACATCCTCGCTAGCTCCCGGTGTCGAGAAATTCGGGCTTTTGAGTGCTTGCTGCAATCCTTCCCGCGTATTACTTTGCTGCAAGCCCGCGATGACAGCTTGAGCCGCATCATAACTCGTTGCGGTGCGCCAATTTACTACTCCTCCCCAGCGCTGACTGGCATTTTTCGGGAAAGTGCTGCCGGGATTCGTTTCAGGATGCCAGGGAACAGGCAAAACAAGCCCGTCAACGCTCTTTTGTCCATCTTTTAACGTTTGAAAGGTGTACATTGTGGTGCTGCCGTAGAGTGGCAATTTGCCTTGATTGGTGCGAGCTAGAAAAATTGCGCGATCGATGCGATCGATGTGAGGTGCTAACATCAATCCTTGTGCGCCTTTGCTGACTGCATCGGCGATCGCAGTGTCGGGATTAAAAGAAGGGAGTGAAAAGTCGCAAACAGTAGGAACTATTGTGCCTTTAGCAGCAGTTAGAGCTGCCACAAATTCATCTCTAAATGATATATTATCGGGTGCTTTCGAGTCATAGCAAATAGCAATATTAGTTTTGCCTGTTTTGACAGCATATTCTGCTAAGGGAGCGGCCATGATGCTAATATTGGGAACAGTCCGAAAGATGTAACTGCCAAATCCTGATAAATCATTAGCAAAGCTTGTCGGTGTCACCATTACCAGTTTTTGTTGCTGATAGATTGGCGCAGCTTCGAGAGAGGCGTTGCTGGCATTGTGTCCAATTATTGCTAGTATACTGGCATCTTTTGTCAATGTGTTTGCAACTTCTTTGACAACTCCTGGATCGTTGTCATCGTTGACAATTTCTACTTGCAGTTTTGCGCCATTGATACCGCCGCTCTTATTGACTTCAGATTGAGCTTGAGCCACTCCTCGGAGAATTTCTTGGGCGACATTGGGGTTGCTACCAATGGGGACGCTGACAGCAATTTTTAACAAGGAAGGGTTACTGCGGGCTGCGGCATTATTTAAATAAATAACTGTTTCTGGATCGTTGCGATTTTTTTGCAGCGAAGCCTGAAAACTTTGCATCGCAGCAGAGTAATCTCCTTTACCAAAAGCATCAACGCCTGCTTGTTTGTCTGGTGTGGTTTGCGATGTCACCAATATCTGATTTCCTAAACTGATGCGAGTTGCGATCGCACCCGATGGACTCGCACCCGCTGTAGGTGTAGATCCAGGTGTAGGTGTAGATGTATCTGAACTTTTGGATGCGAATAAACCGGGAAGGAATTTGAATACACCAAACCCAATTAAGCCGAGGGCAATAATAAAAACAATGGGTGGCGGGCTTTTCCTTTTATCTTGGGACATAATCTTTTCTCCTTATATGATTTCTACAGAAAAGTTATTAACTACAATCAGTATTCAAGAGATTTTGGTTAAAGTCAATTCATTAAATTCACTAATTTAAACTCATAAAAGTCATATTTGGATGTTTGGGGCGGGCAAGATGCCTCCCCCACAGGGGTTTCAGGAATTTTTGCTGTGTGCGATCGCGTTTATGGTGCGATCGTACACAGTGCATTTCCAGGTAATGCTAGGATCGTAGGGTACGTAAGTGCGATCGGCTTTGGTCAATTCATGTGTTTGTGTGCAAATGTAAGTGTCATGATTTTGTGCTTCTAATTTTGGGAGCCATAAAGAATTTCAAGGTGCCCAATCGCAGGTAGACTGTGGCTCGATCGGGCAAATCTTGGGAGAAATCGGATTTCCAGCTAGGTAAATTGACGTCAGGTTAGGCAAGGATTGTAAGGGTTTAATATCGCTGATTTTATTTTCATTAAGTTGGAGCCATCCAAGTTGAGTCAAGGATAGTAAGGGTTTGATGTCGCTGATTTGATTATTTCGGAGGAAAAGAACAATCACCGCAGTCAAGGATTGCAATGGTCTGATATCACTGATTTGATTATCGCTGAGATCGAGCGTTTGAAGTTGAGTCAAGGATTGCAAGGGTTTGATGTCGCTGATTTGATTATAGCTAAGTCCGATCCAAGTCAGGTTAGTCAAGGATTGTAATGGTTTGATGTCGCTGATTTGATTGATGTTGAGTGTGAGATCGGTCAGTTTAGTTAAGGATTGCAATGGTTTGATGTCGCTGATTTTATTGCTGTCGAGTGTGAGATCGGTCAGTTTAGTTAAGGATTGCAATGGTTTGATATCGCTAATTTTATTATTGATGAGATTGAGTTGAGTGAGGTTAGTCAAAGATTGCAATGGTTTGATATCGCTAATTTGATTGTTGCTAAGTTCGATCGAAGTCAGTTTAGTTAAGGATTGCAATGGTTTGATATCGCTAATTTGATTGTTGGTAAGTTCGATCGAAGTCAGTTTAGTTAAGGATTGCAATGGTTTGATGTCGCTGATTTTATTGTTGCCGCCGAGTTCGATCGAAGTCAGGTTAGTCAAGGATTGCAATGGTTTGATATCGCTAATTTTATTATTGATGAGATTGAGTTGAGTGAGGTTAGTCAAAGATTGCAATGGTTTGATATCGCTAATTTTATTATTGATGAGATTGAGTTGAGTGAGGTTAGTCAAAGATTGCAATGGTTTGATGTCAGTAATTTCATTATTTTTGAGGTCGAGTGCTGTGAGACTCGAAAGTTTTTGATTAGCTGCATCGCACTCAGTAGTCTTAGCTTTCTTCAACAGCACTTCAACAGTATATTTATCTTCGGAACTCAAAAAAGGTTGAGCGCGGCACCAATCTGCAAATGTTCGTCGAGTGTCTTTTCGTTGCTTCTGGGTGACTGACGGGGAAGGTCTATTTCCAGATAATCCTAGAAGGGCAACGGCATTTGAACCAAGCTTGACCTGAGTCAGTTTAGTCAAAGATTCCAAAGGTTTGATATCGCTAATCTGATTTTTTTCGAGGTCGAGTTCAGTCAGTTTAGTCAAATATTGCAAGGGCTTAACGTCGCTAATTTTATTGTTATTGAGGTAGAGTTTAGTCAGTTTAGTCAAAGATTGCAATGGTTTGATATCGCTAATTTTATTGTTGTTGAGATCGAGTTCAGTCAGTTTGGTCAAATATTTTAAGGGTTTAATGTCGCTTATTTCATTATTTTTGAGAAAGGCTCCTTTCAGTTTAGTCAAAGATTGCAAGGGTTTAACGTCGCTTATTTTATTATTTACAAGCCTTAAGTAACGCAGGTAAGTCAAAGATTGTAAGGGTTTAATGTCAGCGATCTTATTGTTTTTGAGATAGAGCTGATCCAGTTCAGACAAAGATTGTAATGGTTTGATATCGCTAATTTTATTATTATCAAGGTCTAGTATCATCAGGTAAGTCAAAGACTGCAATGGTTTAATATCGCTGATTTTATTGTCGCTGAGGATGAGACAACCCAGGTTAGTCAAAGATTGTAATGGTTTAATATCGCTGATTCTATTGTTGTTAAGAGTGAGCCACATCAGGTTAGTCAAGGATTGTAATGGTTTGATATCGCTGATTTGATTACCACTAAGCCTGAGTTCTGTTAGGTTGGTCAATGATTGCAATGGTTTGATGTCAATAATTTGATTATTGCTAAGTTCGAGGTCAGTCAGTTTAGTCAAGGATTGTAATGGTTTGATATCAGTGATTTTATTGTCGCCCAGATCGAGTTGCGTGAGACTCGAAAGTTTCCGATTGGCTGCATTGCACTCAATAGTTCCTGCTTGTTCCAACATCACTTCAACAGTAATTTGAGTTTCAGGACTTAAAGAATCTTTTTCGCGACACCAATCACCAAATGTTTTGTTTCCCGATCGCATCTGTGGAAATGACAAAGAAGATATATTTCCGCATGATGATAGACCGATCGCACTAAAAGCAACTACCGCCACCAACCTTGACAAATTCACGTATTTCTGCATAACCATAAACTTCATAATTTTGCACCTCTAATTCCCTAAATAGTAAAGTTTTAGACAAAAAGCCTTCAGAGAGGACAGTCGTCCTCTCTACCAATTACACTCAACTCAAATATCTAACAATTCACCAAATGCTGCATCAATATCAGTCTCAGCAACAGCCACAGACTGAGCAACTGGCGAATGATTAGGAGACTCCGGCGACTCCACCGAATGCACTTTTGCTACTGGTGATTCGGCCACAGGTTCCACAACAACAGACTTAGATTTCTTCACATTAATTACAGGTGATTGTGCTCCATTATCTCCATTTTTACTGGTTTCATTCCGCAGCAACATTGCCATCAAACCGTCCAACAAACCCCCACTACCACCGTTACCATTGACTGTGACATCGGGAACAACGCGAACGCTACCATCCGAAACCGCTTGCATCAATTGCAATAGCGTGTAACTCTGCGTACCGAGAGCGTTGACACCAACTTGATAAGCATCCGCTTTTGCTTGTCCCATTAACCGAATCCCTTCTGCTTCACCACTTGCGTGTTCGATCGCAGCAGTTGCACTCAATTGAGCAATTTTCACCCCTTGTTCCGCCGCTACCACCTGATTTTGAATATTGGCGATCGCAGTTGCGCGCACCAATTCTTGACGCTGATACTCTGAAATCCGCTGTACTTCGTAGGTTTTTTCCTGTTCCTGAGCAATTTTGCGATCGGTCAATGTTTGCATCAACTCTGCTGGCGGCGAAATCAAACCGATCAGCGTGTCCACAGCCTGCACGTCATAGGCACGTAGGGCTTGACGGACGTGTTCGGCGGCCTCTGCTTGGCGTTCGCTGCGTGCGATTAAAAAGTCGAGAATCGTATATTCTTGAGCCGAATTCCGAAAGTAATTGCCCACAATTGGACGCAGCACTTGGTCAATCAGATTTTGCATCGAACCTTGCCGCGAAATGACTCTCGGTGCATCCAAAGTACCGATATGAATGATTTGAAAAACTTCTAACTCAAAGGTAAATCCGTCAAAAGAAAGCAATTTCAAAGCGCTTAATTTCGAGTCGTAGCCGTGTTCTCCGCTGAACCGTGTTGTGAAGTTTAAAACTACATCGGTAGTGGGAACAAGTTCGACTTTCATCACCTTTGTATTGATCGGATGTTTGCCTGGGTAAAGCGGTTCTACCCACACGCCTTTATCACCTTTGTTGACGAGATTTCCGTGGGTAAAAGCCACACCGCTGACATCTTTGTGCGATTCCCCTACATAGGAAATGACTACGCCAACATAGCCGATCGGCACTTCGGTCATTTTCACTTCTTCAACTTTCACAAACCAAGGGTTCAGGTTCCAAGAACCGGATAAAATTACCTGTTCTTGCAAGCCCCTGCGCCCGCCACCTTTGATGAAGGATTGCGCTTTTTGGAAGTTGTCGTGACCGGGAATAATCGGCCCAGCGATTTCACCTTCATCAATCGGAACTCCGTCGAGCACGTTGGCAATTCCCACGAGATCCGGAGCAAGTTTGTATAGATGAAGTTCCGATGGCTGCATACCTTTTGCAGCGGCATTAGCTGAAGTAATCACCTCAAATACAGCCGTATTAATCCGATAAGTACCAGTGGTGAGAATTGCTAGTTGCCGTCCTTTTTCGCCACCGTCGGTGAGGAATTTGCGGGCATTTTGGTAGTTGTCGCAATCGACGACTTTGCCTAAAATGCGATCGGAAGGAATGGTGGCTCCATCATTAGCAATAATTAACCCAATTTCATCTTGAGGAACCACAACAACTGGTTCTCTGCGAACGCTATATTGCCAAGGAAAATAACCAAAATGCCAGCCGGGAGGCAGAGTATCTGCTTGCAAACCTCCTTCGCCATCGAGTGCAATCAATCTACTGGATGGCAAGTTTTTGCTGGAGAATTTCTTGGTAACAATGCCTACTTCTCGTTCGCCGATCGCAATTAAGCCCAAAGTCCAACCAATTTTGGGGATAAACATGAACACAACGAACATTGCGCCTACGGGAAAGATCCAAATCGGGATGGTAAAACCTTCTTCTGTCGCTGGTTGGACTGGTTGGGGTTGGGGAGGTGGCGGATTGGTTTGTGCGGGAGTTGGTGGGGCAAAAGTGCCGGCTAGTGCGATCGTGGTTGCGAAAGATGCTGCTAAGGGTAAAAGCTTGCGAAGCCAACGTGATTTAGTCATAGTTTTTAACCTGCTTTAAGCGAAAGTGTACGAGAAATTTGTTTACTACAATCAGTATTCAATAGATTTCTGTTGGAGTCAATTCATTAAAGTCATGAGTTATGCTCATAAAAGTCATATTTGGAATATGGGTGGCCAGAAACCGGGTTTTTTCCGAAAGACTTCGTTTATAATCCATAGATTAGCTAAAAACCCGGTTTCTTTGGTTGTGATGCGTAACTCCTGTTGATATCAACCACCACCACCACCACCGCCGCCACCGCCACCACCGCCACCACCACCGCCACCACCGCCACCGCCACCGCCGCCACCACTATCATCGCTAATGAATTGAACTGCTTCTTCATACTCTTTATGGTAAGAGCAGTTTTGACATTTACAGGTAACTTTCTGCTTTCCTTGATGGCTAATAGTTGCAGGAATCAAAACTTGATAAGTCCGTTTGATCTTGAGCGTTTTGCACTCAGGGCAGTATCGATCTGTAATGAATTTGATAATTACTATAGCGGGGCAAAGCCCGAAAATCATTAGAGGAATCATGCTTAGGATGTCGTAAAAGTCTTCTGCTACCGAAGAAGATTGAGGTAGGTTGGGAGTTTGTTGCCAACCAGGTGTAGGTACATTCAGAATCGCCTGGGGAAATGCAATCTGCACTTCTAATTCTTGTTCGGGTTGAATAGGCTGACTTGCCACAAATTCAAAAGTTTTAGGATCTACTTGACGAGGAACTGCTGCTGCACCAAAATTCGTAAAGGAGAGAACTTTCCCTGACAAAGCATCTGGTAATTTCACCGTAACTTTTCCCGTATTAACTGGCGCTTTGCGACCCGCTGCAATCGCTTTCCAATAAACTAGAGTATTCCCACCATCTAACTGCAATCCACCTACCACACGATATTTAATCACAAAAGTATGTGTGTCTGGCGGCTTTAATTCATGTTGCCAACGAATCCAAAGTTGATTGTTTTCAGTTCCAGTGCTACTGGTAATTATTTGATTATTTTCGGCAACGGTCACATCTTGAATTGCATCGACTTTATCTAACGGAATATAGCGATACCGTTCATTGTTGTATGCTGCTGTGAATACATATTTTTGCGTTTCCGTAACTAACATATCTCCGTTGGTCTGAACATCGATCGCAACATTGATGTTGTCCCAGTAGAACGGTAGTTGTTGGGCTGCTGCATGAGTTACTGTGACTAACAGTAGGCTTAATGATGCTAGTAATGAAAAAACTATTTTTTTGAGAAGTCGTTTATTTATCATAGGATTTCCACAAGATAAGTGTTGACTACAATTATTCAACAGGTTTCTTGTGGAGTCAATTCATTAAAGTCATTGATTATGTTCATAAAAGTCATATCTTCAGTCAGGATAGAGGAGACGGCAATGCCGTGTCCCTACCCAAAATCATATTGTAGAGACACGGCACTGCCGTCTCCTCATTTCTTTATTTATTTTCAACTTTGAAATAACACACTTAACAAAGTTAAAACCGTGCACCCAAACACGGCTTCAAATGTATATCTTCGCGAAGGTTTGTAAGGGGAAGAATGCCAAACCCGCAATTCTCCATTAAAGCCGCGCGATGCTAAACTCAACGAAACTTGACGGTAATTTACCAAAGTTCGCTGAAGTAATTGCCCGATTAAAATGCCTAAACTACGCATTCCCAGTTTCCAAGTGCGATAGCCACAGCGCGAGTTTTGGGCGATCCAAAGTTCATCTGCGATCGCCAATAAGCTAAAAATAAACCGATACATCAACAACAAAAGTTCTGTCAACAACGGCGGAAAGCGCAATTTTCTGAGGATTTGCAAGGTTTCTGTGAATGGCACCGTCAACAGGATGAAATACATACAACTTGTCGATGCCAAGGTGCGCGGGAATAACAGACTCACTTGGTATAAGCCAGTGCGACTCACATACAGATACAAATTGCCGATGCTAATTCCCCAACCTTGCCAAATATCCCACTGCATTGCCGGGATTTGATTTAACTCAATTCCATTAATCGCCAAAGCAGGCAAACTCGTCAGCAAAAACATCAACGGTAGCGACAACAACCGCAGATAAAGTTTCCCCGGAATGCCCGCATAGATGACGATCCAGACTGCTAACCACAGGGCGATCGACAATTGGACGATCGCCCCAGACAGCAGAGATAGAATCAAAAGGGCGATCGCAAACGATAATTTGTGAGTTGGCGGCAACCCACGCAAACGATTGGTGTAAGCCAGACTATCAATCTGATGATTCATTCCAGCGGCGATTTATCATCAGATTGCTGAGATTGCGATCGGCCTTTATAAAGCCCGATCGCATATCCGATCGCACCAGCCCCCAGCGCCGCTTGAGTCGCAAATAATAAACTGGCAATTTCAGCGCTAGGCGGTTCAAACAAGTGATTAAACCAAGGTTTATAATCGGGTTGAATTTCGGTAATTGCTTTCTGTGCGCGATCGTCCGATCCGCCGTATTCACCCCGCACAAAAACTAGGGGAATCACCGCAAGGGCGACAACTGCAATTACTAACATCCAATTTTGTTGCGAACTAGCTTGCTGATTTTTTGTAGGTTTTTGATTCACGACTTTATGACTCCTGTTTCAATAATTTCAGAATTTCTAACTCTGGTTTTCCGTAAGAATGCAGCCAATTCCAAACCAATAAAGTCAGCAATCCCTCACTAATCGCCAGAGGTACTTGAGTAATCGCAAAGATACTAGCAAACTTGAGAAACGAAGCCATAAAACCGCCACTCGCTGCCGGAAAAGCCAATGCCAACTGCATCGAAGTCACCACATAAGTCAGCAAATCTGCCAAAGCAGCCGCACAAAAAATTGCCAACCTTTGTTTACCAGTTCGCATCAGCAATTGATAGATAAAATATGCAGCAAACGGCCCAACAATCGCCATCGAAAACATATTCGCCCCCAACGTTGTCAGCCCGCCGTGCGCTAACAATAACGTTTGAAACAACAGCACTAAAGCACCAAGTACAGCCATCACCGAAGGGCCGAACAAAATTGCACCCAAACCCGTACCCGTTGGGTGAGAACAACTCCCCGTTACCGATGGAATTTTTAAAGCAGAAAGCACAAAAGTAAACGCACCCGCCAAAGCTAGTAATAGTTTAAGTTCCGGGTGTTCTTTGGTAATGCGAGTAATTTCACGCAAACCCAACACAAAAAAAGGCAAAGCCACCATCCACCAAAACGCAGCCCATTGTACAGGCAAAAAACCTTCTGAAATGTGCATAGCAGCGGCCGGTGTTGCCGAACCCAAGACAAGATAACAACTCAAGCCAGCCATCAATCCCAGGCTGACTAATTTCCGATTTCTGGCCTGCATCAAGTACCTCGCGGATGAGACTATGTGAACCAACACATCGGCGGGCGTTCTGACTTGAGAGGTAGAGGACTGAAGTCCTTACTACAAACCTCATTACAGTTGCGGGACAGCGTTGGATTTGCACCAAACTTTCCCCGTTTCCTCTAATGGCTGTTCCCCATTAGAACCGACTGCTTAGACATAGTTTAGTCGATCGCGTAAATCTCAGCCGATATTTTACAAAAATTAATTCAGATCAAATAAGTCAATATTACCTATCATCTTGCTTTTCTTCCTTTTCTTACTTAGCGTCTTTGCGACCCATAATATTCTTAATCAAATACAAAAGAACACCCAACAACTCAATGCTATAATATTAATGAGTTTCGAGAAAAATTACCATGTTAAATTACAACTTCCCGAAGCACTGGCCCTCAGCAGAAGAACTACCAGACTCAGATGAAACACCAGTGGATAACGAACTGCAAGAATTAATACCAGGATTGCTGAAAGCAATATTGCTCATAATTTGGGCAGAACGCATGGACTGGTTTTTTGGCATAGATATGGGTCTTTACCATCACCCTGACAAACCAGCTATTGTGCCAGATGCTTTCTTGAGTTTAGGTGTGGAAAGGTTTTATGACGAAGAATTGCGTCCCAGTTACGCGGTATGGGAGGAAAAAGTAATGCCAACTTTTGTCCTCGAAGTTGTTTCCCCAACTTATCGCAACGAATATACCGCCAAGTTGGAAGAATATCAAAGTTTAGGCATACTTTACTATGTCATTTATTCTTCTCGCCGCCGCCGCAAACCCCGTTTGGAAGTACATAAGTTAGTCAATGGCAAGTATGAGTTACAGCCAGGAAATCTAGTTTGGATGCCAGAAATTGGTTTGGGAATTGGTTGTGAAAGGGGCAATTATTCTGGGGTGACAAGGGAATGGTTGTATTGGTACGATGCGGATGGCAAACGCTATCTGACTCCTGAAGAACAGGTGAAGGAATTAGCCCAGCGCGCCGATCGACTAGCTGAACGATTGCGCGAGTTGGGGATAGATCCTGATAATATAAGCTAATTGAGAGGAAAGAGTGCCAGAATGACGCAGCCTGCGGGCGATCGCCAACCGAGTTTTTTCACCGATCGCGATCGCCCTAAACGCAAGATTTTCCCGAAAATCCCGATTTTTGCGTCCCGAAATGTGTGAAAATTATCAAAAAAATTAGGAAAGATGCGGCCTTATTTGGAACAGACAGAGAGTTTGATGGCAAAAATTGAGATGCAGATCGACAAAATGGCGATCGGGAGACGTGATTAAATAATGCTCATGGATCTACGTTCTTACGATATCATCTGCTTTGGTGATGAAGTTCCAGGAGTTCTAGCTGTTATCTCAGCAGCCAGAGAATACCGCCGCCGGACAAAGCTTTATCCGCGAGTTTTGCTGATGTCTAAAGGAAGCTTGCAAGAAGGAATTGGCGGACATTTAGTCAGAGGCGGCCTCGCTTATTTAGATCGAAGTCAGGTTAGTCAAGAACTCCAAAAATCTTTAAATTTAGACCCCTTCGGTTCACCGCCGACAATCTATAAAGAATTCCTGCAAAAATCTGGTGTCAGCGCGATCGCCCTTGACCCCAGCAAAGCCACCGCAGCCCTGAAAGCAATGCTGGTACAAGCAGGAGTTGCACTCCTGGGCAAAGTAGAAATTAAATCAATCAATAAAGAAGGCAAAAAAATTACTAGCATAATTACCTCAAAAGGGACAGTTTATGTAGCAAAACAATTTATTGATGCCACTGTCAATGGCGAATTAGCTCAAGCCGCAGGTGTGCGAAAGCTGAATGGATTTGAAACCTTTGGTTTGCCTAACTCAGAACTTCCAGTCACCCTAGTTTTTGAAACTCAAGGACTCAGTGTCAGAAGACTGAAAGAACTCGATTATATTTATCTAAAACGCTTCACAAACCTTGCCGATTCTGAGGCTCAAAAATTTTTGCTGTCTGCTGCGGGGAAAGATGCCAAGCTAGCAGAAGAACTCCGCCTGGAAATGATCGACACCAGAGGAAATCTCAAAACTCTGTGGGCGGGCAACGATTACATTGATGTGCGATCGCCAGCTTTGTCTGTAGCATACCACTCTTTTAGAGGCAGAAAGCTATCTTTTTCTGAAACTGGCATAATTTTAGACGAAGGAAATATCGCCATACTTCCAGACGAAAGACTTTCGTGGAATGCGCTGTTATTTGCAGTCACTGGTAGCGAAGCAGAAGCCTTAGCGAGAAACGGGAGCAAACCCACAGCTAATATGCAAAAAGAGATGTCATTTCTGACCACTTGGCTGAAAAGTTTGGGGGCTACCTATGTTACTCCGGCTTCAGAACTTTATATCAGACACGCTGGGAATGTGACGGGAGTTGTAGAACCTTTAATAGGCGCACAAATGCTGCATGGTGGCGTACCAGCTACTGAAGCACTGGGAACATTTAGCTATCATTTTGATGTCCGGGGAGGCATTCCGGGGATTGGCGACAAAGCAAAGAGTCGAGGGTGGTTTAAAAGTCTGATGTTCCAACAGCCTACCTTCAATATTGGCATCCGCCACGCATTAATGAACAATGTTCCTAACCTGGCAGTTGTCAGTCCCTGTTCTGGATTTGAAGGGCTTGCTTGTGCTGTGGGCAGAATTGTAGAATTCAATGTAGCAGTTGGTCAAGGTGTCGGTATTGCGGCCGTTAATGCCATTCTCAATAACAAAAATTTAGCCGATATATCTAACCGAGAAGTCAGACAAGTTCTAGTTGAAACAGGCCAGTTACCTAAAATTTTTGGAGTTGCAAATAACACTGATGGAATGCTATTAGCACAATTCGAGACTCTTGTAAGTGCCGATGCTATTGCATAATATAGCACTTCTCAAAAAGGTAAGGCACGTTGTTGGGCTTCAGCCCTTCTTATAAGGTACGTTGTTGGGCTTCAGCCCTTCTTATCTAATTGGTAGTATGTGGAGCCATCCATCCTACCAAACAAAAGACAGAAAAATAAAGGTTCGTAGTGAGGGCTTTAGCCCGCAAAAAAGAAGGACTAAAGTCCTCACTACGAACCAAGTCTTAATTTTTTGGCGGGCACTTCGGATGAGTCCCTCCCTGCAAACAAATGTAAGCAATTTGACTTTGATCTAAATTCTTAGCCTCGGAAAAATTAACACCTTGGAATCGACCTGATTTGCTACCAGCCTGACTTTGAATAAACTGATCCGAAGTCCCCTTCCCCAGGAAAACAGCGCCTTGAAAATTAGCTCCCGCTAAATTCGCACCTCTAAAATCAACCGAACTCACGTCCGCATTCCGCAAATTAGCATCTTGCAATCGAGCATCTTTTAAATTCGCGTTGGCAAGTTTAGCCGAACTTAAATCAGCATTTTGTAAATTTGCGCCGCTCAAATCAGCACCGGACAAATCAGCACCTTGCCATTCCGATTTAGACAAATTTGTTAGAGATAACTGAGTGCCTTGAGCCTTGACTTTGCCCAAACGCGCACTTTCTAAATTGGCTCCCGAAAAATTGGCGCTGCCGATATCTGCCCCGGTAAAGCTTGCCTCTTTTAACATTGCTTGCTGCAAATTCGCCCCAATTAAAAGACTGTTGCTAAGATTAGCTCCATTCAAATTTCCGCTTGACAAATTAGCTTTGTTCAGAACAGCGCGCACAAAAGTAGTGCGGTTCATTACGGCGCTGTTAAAAGATGCTCCGGTTAAATTTGCTCCTTCAAAATTAGCTTCGCTTAAGTCAGAAATCCAATCGTCAAATGTGCCAGGACGCCTGTCTTCGCCGGTGCCATAAAAGCGAATTCCCTGCAAGCTGGCATTTGTTAAATTGGCTTTTCTCAGCTTAATTCCTGATAAGTCAACTTTGTCTAATACTAAAGTAAACTGACCCGGGCCGGCAGGACTTTGACCTAAATCTGTGCGGCTCAGATCGGCGCCGTTGAGCTGGCTGCTATACACTGTGAGAATTTTGCCGATCGCCCTTTGCACTGTTCGCTGGCGGGTAGCCGCTAACTCGCGTTCCGGAGTCTTTCCACCGTAGCGCAGGGATTCGAGGTCATTGCTGAGGGCTTGGTTCAACCGCTGCAAATCAGGTAAAGCTTTCGGCCCGGTACTGACTAAAGCTTGCTGGATCGCGTCCAGCATCGCCTTGCTTTCTTCTTGAGCCAGCAAATCCGCTAACAGGGGTACGGCGCGGGAGTCTTCCACCGCCCCCAAAGCCAAAATAGCCGATCGCCTCCCCGATGTTCCGCTAGCCGAAGCAGGAGACAATTTGCTAACTAAAGCTACAAATAACTCGTCATTCCGCTGCCGAGAATCCCGCAAATTAGCTTGACTTTGAGTGTAGATCAGAGTGCCAACAAACAAACTTAAAATCAATCCCGCACTGCCAATAGTAACTATCACTAAAGTTGTCCCCGGATGTTGGCGAATCCAATTCCACAGACTGGGATCTTCTTTCATATTGGTTTCTGGAGTCAAAACCAAAGCCGCAATTTGCGCGTCTTCCTCAGTCCAATCTTGACTCTGGACAGGATTGGGTGACAGTTGGTGCGATTCCCTACGGGATAGCTTCGCTTCACGACTATTGACCACCAAAGTATTCGCAAGGCGATCGTGCCCCGATTGCCGTTTGTAGCGCAATCCAAAAGCGCCATCTGCCAGCACTGCCAAGCCGCTCAACGCCCCTAAAATGATTAAATCTGGAAACGCGCCAGTCAAGCGCCAAACCCCGTAAGCGACGCCCAGAGGCACTCCCCAGCGCCCCAAACTTTCGCGAACCAGCACCCGCGCCCAACCCGGAGGAGTACCCGAGGCTGTGACAACTTTCACTCCGAACCAGCGTTTCGGGAGAGTTTGACCGATTCTGGCGAGCAAAAACAACTGCCACGCCGCTAAAGCTGCCGGCGCCAGCAGCGCCCCCGACCAGAATAGATTAGTTAGGGGTGCAACTCTGGGGTTGCGATCGCGCACGGGGATGGCCAAAACACGGGCAACAGTTTCCGATGCTGCTGCTACCGAGGGATTGAGTGGCACGGTTTGAGCTTCTTTGTTAACCAGTGCCCCGATACTGAAGGGAACCAGGGCGCTAGCTGCGATTAACGAAATTTCAACAGTCCAAGCGCCACACCGGCGAACCAGCAGTGGCATTGGCTGGGATTGTCTTTGCCAAGACGGATCGGGTTGATTAATATCACCGGGTGCAGTTGGGTTAGACATATTTATAATTTCCTATTGTTAATCCTTAGTTGGAGGAATCAGGAGATATTGCCAATTTATACGCTATGTAGATTAGCACTCCGAGAACGCCAAGAGTCATCACGGCGGAAAGTAGCTGTACGATACTATTGAAGACTGTCAGAACAACGATCGCTCCGACGGCAAAGACTGCCACCTGTCCCGGTTTGGGGAGTTTCTGAAACTTCTCTAGAGATTGATTGTAGAAGGTTCCGATCGCTTGATAGCTGTCTGGATTTTGTTGGATGAGAGGCGATCGTTCTAGTTTAGCTTTGAGTTCTCCGATCGCTTGCTGCCAATTGAAGTTATTTTGAGGATTCATAAAAAAAATCAGTAGTTAAGTAGAAGGAAGAAGTCATTAGTCATTAGTCATTAGTCATTAGTCATTAGTCATTAGTCATTAGTCATTAGTCATTGGTCATTAGTTAACTGTCAACTGTCAACTGTCAACTGTCAACTGTCAACTGTCAAAGACATACACAGCAAGCTTGTTAGCGATCTATATTTTACTTTAATTAGGTAGATTTTACTTGATTGAGATCCACGTGTTTGGAACCGCAATTATCATCTATCGTCTAAAGAAGTAGGACTAAATCCCATTGTGTGAGGAAATATGAAGATACACTGTGCGGGCGATCGCGACAAACGGTGGTTTAGCCCGATCGTAACCGTAGCCTTGGCAATGATTTTAGCGGATGCCGGAGCTATTCGGAGCCAACCGTTGCAAATTGCTCCAGGATTTCCCGAACCGCTGAGAGTTTCGGGAGTTTCCGGCGGCCCGAACAATAGTGGCGACTGCGGTTTCGTAGCCCAAAGCCCCAACCAAGTCATCGAAGTAACCCAGGATTTGCCTTACTGGCGGATTGCAGTACAAACTGCGGGAGCTCCCAGTTTGATGATTCAGGGGCCGAGGGGTCGTTTCTGCGTCCTACCGGCGAATGCTGCTGCGGGGAATGTAGAATTTTCTGGTTATGGAGACAAGGGGACTTACGTGATTTTCGTGGGCGATCGATCGCAAGGTCAACACCCTTATTCTCTCTCAATTTCCCAACAGCGAAATTAACAATATAACGGGATGATAACGCTTGGTGTCAAAAAACAGAAGATTTCATATCAATTTTGTACTTGCTCTCTAACCCATTTGCGAAACAATCGGAGAGTTTGACTCGTCCCCGCGGTTTGACTTTGTTCGCAATATTGAGAAATCGCTTCAATAATTGGCAGATTGGGAAATATCGGACTAAATTCCGATTCAACATATTTCCCATCTTCAAGAACATTAATCTCAAGCCTTTTATTTTCATAGCGCCAGATTTCCGGGACTCCCAGCGCCTCGTAAGCATCCAGTTGAGTCTTGGAAGTGAGATCGACTTCAATTGCTAAATCCGGCGGCGGATCGACAGTTAAGTCGATGCGCTTTTTGCCAATCATTCGAGCGTAATTCTGGATGTAAAAACATTCATCAGGCTCAATTCCTTGCAACATACTTTTTCGTTTGAAAGTCGTCGAACCAAATGGTTCAAAGTCAATTTCAAGTTCCTCAAACAAAATTTTTACTAAATAGCCAATAATAATTTTAGCCTTCTCATGTTCTGGTAGGGGCATCCTAATCTCCAAAGTTCCTTGACTGTAAGCTATTCTAGAGCCACGGTGTTCTCCGAACTCCTCTAAAATCGCCTCAAATTCCTGCCAGTTGACATCGTTCAACAGCAGTCTATGTCCTGGCGGCACACTGATTTGCCTTAATTGCAGCGTTACCATTTCAACCTCCGATTTATTTAAATTTATTATAACTTGTGCATTAAGGTATGTTGTTGCGCTTCAGCGCTCTTTCTTATACATCAAGCAGTACGGTTCACTTAAGACTGCTAGTCAAAGGTACGTAGTTGCGCTTCAGCGCTCTTTCTTATATATAGAGCAATACAGTTAACTGAAAACTGGTAGTCAAAGGTACGTAGTTGCGCTTCA
>NZ_JAEQCF010000080.1:0-10483 GCF_020738625.1 Microcoleus sp. PH2017_09_SFU_O_A | reverse complement strand
CTTTCTTATATATAGAGCAATACAGTTAACTGAAAACTGGTAGTCAAAGGTACGTAGTTGCGCTTCAGCGCTCTTTCTTATATATAGAGCAATACAGTTCACTTAAGAGTGCTACTCGTGAAACTTCTATGAAAAATAGATACAGTTTGCTTCGTTCCTCTCGAAGGACAATCTTAAGTAAACCTCATTGATAGATAAAGAGCGCTGAATCGCAACAACGTACCTAATAATGAACACCTATTAAAAAAACTAAAGTCCTCACTACAAACAAAAAATCATCTACTTACTCAACGATTTTTTGCTGTTTAAAAAGTTCCTTAAACTTGCGCTGCTGTTGATTGTGATCTACAATCGGATCTGGATAATGAAGCAGCCGACGTTCTATAGGCGAAATATTTCCAGTTAGCAAAAGCTTAGTATCCACTCGGCGCAATTCTGGAACCCAGTGCCGAATATATTCCCCTTCCGGGTCAAATTTTTGAGCTTGACTGGCGGGATTGAATATTCGCAAAGGTTTCGGATCCATGCCACTCGATGCACTCCACTGCCAGCCGCCATTGTTAGCAGAAAGGTCGCCATCAATCAATTTTTGCATGAAGTATTTTTCGCCCCACTGCCAGTTAATAATTAAATCTTTGGTGAGGAAACTAGCAACTATCATCCGACATCGATTGTGCATCCAACCTGTTTGATTTAACTGCCGCATTGCCGCATCAATAATTGGATAGCCAGTTTTGCCCCTGCACCAAGCTTGAAACAGCTTTTCATCGTTCTCCCAGGGAAAGTCTTTGAATGCTTTACGGTAGGGGCCATCTGCTAATTCAGGGAAGTTATACATCGCGTGTTGGTAAAATTCCCGCCACGCTATTTCCTGTTGCCAAGTGCGGATACTTGTGCAGGCTTCTTCGCTGCGGCAAGTGTCCATTACTATCTGGGTAGCTTGCCAAACAGTGCGGATGCCTATTGCACCAAATTTGAGGGCGGCGCTGAGTTCTGATGTACCCTTATTTGCGGGGAAATTGCGCTGTTCTTGATATTCGTAAATAGCGTTCTCGCAAAATTCTTCTAATTTTTTTTGCGCGGCACCTTCTCCGGGTTCTATTACTAATGGATTTTCCCAAATGAATCCCAAACTCAAGGCCGTTGGCAGTGTTTTCATGGCACCTGTTTGGTTGGCTATTTCTTGTTCTTCTGCGGTTAATCCCGTCATTAATTGCGGATAATTTATCGGCAGTGTCTCTACAGCTTGGGCTTTTGGTTGGCTGTTCCATTTTTTCCAAAATGGTGTATAAACTGTGTAGGGATTCCCTGTACCAGTCCGTATTTCGTCCGGGGCGTGCAGAACTTGATCCCAGAAATTTTTAACTTTTATTCCTGCTTGTTGGAGGGCGTTTGATACGGATATATCGCGCTCATTTGCATAGGGTTCTACATCTCTGTTCCAAAATACTGCTTTAGCATTAAGTGCCGCGGCTAATTTCGGTATTCCCATACGCGGGTCATCTTGAATTATTAGTAATTGGCTGCCTGCTTCGCTGTAACGTGAGGAGAGTTTTTCCAAGCAACCTATCATGTAGGTAACTCTGGCTGGCGCTACGTCATCGCGATCGAGTATATTGCGATCGAGACAAAAAATCCCGACTACTTTCGGACTTTGCTGGCGTGCTGCTGCTAGTCCAATGTTGTCAGAAATACGCAAGTCGCGACGGTGCCAAAATAAAATTAAATCAGACATTCGATTTTAGATTTTAGATTTTAGATTTTAGATTTTAGATTGACTCCCACGGATCGAGCCGGGGATTGTTAGAATGCAGAGCTTTTCATAGTCTCTATCCCGCTCATTCCCCCGGTTCAAGATGCGAATCAATGAATCCGGGGGCTGGTTACCAGAAAGAATTGGTTGAAAGCCTCTCCCCGATCGGGATAAATTAAAATCAGACTATTTATTACTCCAATCCTCTTCCTTCCTCAACTGTCAACTGTCAACTGTCAACTGTCAACTGAACAACTTTGCTTTAAGTCAAAAAAGGACGCGCTAAGAAGAAGCTAGAAATAGATTTCGCATCAATTGGTTCCCCGGCTAAGATAGCTTTTTCTAATTCTTCTGGAGTGAATAAAACTGTCTCCATGTCTTCATCATCGTCTTGTTCTGGCGGCTGTTCTAGTTTGACCAAATCTTCTGCTAAAAAAGCATAAATGATTTCGTCAGAATAACCGGGTGCTAGCATGAATTTGCCTAATTCCCGCCATTTTCCGGCGCGATATCCGGTTTCTTCTTCGATTTCCCGTTTGATAGTTTCGGCGGGGTTTTCATTGATTTCGACTGTACCTGCGGGAAATTCTAAAATCCGCCCTTTGGCGGCGAAGCGGTATTGTCGCACCAAGACGAGTTTACCTTCGGGGGTAACGGGAACTGCTAGTGCTCCGCCTGGGTGGCGAATACATTCCCAGTCGCCTTCGGAACCGTTGGGAAGGCGGAGGCTGGCTACATCAAAGTTGAATTTGCGCCCTTGGTAAAATAGGCGCTGTTTGAGGAGTTGGGGTAGTTCTTGACCGATCGACATAAGTGAGAAGCGAATAATGTTTGATTGCACCGATTTAAGACATGATATCGTTTCCGGTGGCATCGGAATAATAATTTGGATGCTGTCAGTGCGAGCGTCCCGCTCGCTACCCAAATCGCGAGCGGGACGCTCGCACTACATAATTCCGATGCCAACGGATTTGACATCATAGGCGATCGCCGCCCTGAATTTTGCTCATTTTCTACACTTTCATTTTTTGCACTCCGGAACAGTCTGCGGTTTTCAGGATTTGGCCGATCGCACTTTTCGTCACAGGATGCGCCCAATCCGGCGCAATTTCTACCAAAGGTACTAATACAAAAGCTCTTTGGGTCATCCGGGGATGAGGTAAAGTCAGTGTCGGAGTTTCTAGGATTAAATCATCGTACAGCAGCAAATCCAGGTCGAGGGTTCTCGGCCCCCATTTTTCGCGGCGAATCCGATTAAATTTTATTTCAACTTCTAATAAAGTTGCTAGCAATTGTTGTGGTTGTAGCGTAACTTCTAGGATGGCACAGGCGTTAATGTAATCGGGTTGCGGCGGCCCTACGGGGGCGGTTTGATACCAGCTAGAATGGGATTTTACGGCGATTCCGGGGGTGTTGTTGAGAGTTGCGATCGCGCTTTTGAGCGTGGCGAGGGAGTCGCCTAAATTGCTGCCAAGGGCGATCGCACATTTTGTTGATTTCATTGGGAATTGGTTATTAGTTATTGGTTGTTGGTTATTGGTTATTGTTAGTTACTTTCTGAGTAACGCGGGGTAGACCTTATTATTTTAATCTCAGCTTAATTCAGTGTTAATTATTATTGATTATCATTGACAAATGTCAGTATTTAGTTGAAAGATTAATGAATTTGCACCGTCGCCTCTTGTCTGCCGTCATTCTAGTAACTATCAATTTAACAACAAGTGTATCGATCGGTTTAGCAGAAGCTAAGGAAACGTACCTTACCTTAAATTCGGACGATAGTCAATCTTTCGCGGGTTTAGTTCAGCAGGCGGAAGATTTAGCCGCATTGTCGATCGCCCGCGAGTTTCAAGAAAATCCGGCGTTAACAGAAGTTACCATCATCATTACAGCCGATCGCAGCCGACAAAGAGTTCCGGTTTTGCGATCGAGAGTATCCCGCAGCCAGTGGCAGAAAGATTCGAGAATCGAACAGTGGACTAGATATTTTGCTGATTCTCAATACCTGCTGGGATTCAGAGATAGCTATATTTCGTCGGGAAATTCAGGGCGATCGCAAACTATTAACGTGCCCGCCCCCAGCCGGCCTGCATCCCGACAAAACGATCCGGCTTTTCGAGATGATTGAAGAATTTGGGCATGGGGCATGGGGCATGGGGCATGGGGCATGGGGCATTGGTTATTGGTTATTGGTTATTGGTTATTGGTTATTGGTTACTGGTTATTGGTTACTACTGACAACAGTTAACAGACAACAGTTAACCTTTTGTTAACCTAAATATCTCCCAATTTTAATTAACCTTAAGGTTAACTTCCCTTAATTTAACAGTGATAAATTTCTAGGTAAATCATGATTAGGGATGTTGGGTTGAATAGGAATTTATGTCTAAAATAACTCGCCGACAACTGTTAATTTTCTTCGGTAGCAGTGCAGCTACGACTGTGCTTGCGCCTCAACTCACTGAAAAACTATTCGGCATCAATTCCACCTCGGCCGAAGCTGCCTTAAGTCCTCTATCTTTCACTCCGTTAAGACTACCTCATCCACTGCCAGTTTATAAAGAATTGTCGAGCTTTATGCCTACTGCATTGAACGGACAGGGTACGGTAATGGCGGCCTCGCAAAATACTAGATTAACCAGCTACAACGTAGTTGACGATGTGGTTGTCCCGCCGGAATACGAACGGTACGTGATTCTTCGCTGGGGCGATCGAGTTTTCCCCGATTCGGCAGACTATTTTGGCTACAACAACGACTACACCGGCTTCGTAGAGATTCGCGGCAGCAATGACGATGGCTATCTCTGGGTTAACCACGAATACATATCCTTCCCGATGTCGAAAGTGGCACCGGAAGCGCCGGCAGATGTGGCATCTTTCCCCGCAACCGATCGCGCTGTCCTCGGTTTAGACTTATCCGTAAAAAATCGCGCTACCCTCGGCGAATTTCTATACAATCTCGGTGGATCGATCGTCCGCATCACCAAACAAGCTGATGGACGCTTTAGGGCGATCGCCCGCGATTCCCTCAACCGACGCATTCACGGACTTTCCGGCCTCGGAATCAACAGCCAGCGTGCGGACAAATACAAAGATGTCACCTCCTGGGGAACCAGACGAGGCGACGACAAATATCTCACAGGTACGGGCCCCGCAGCCACCCAAGTCTTCGCCCAAGTCAACAGCGACGGGCTCGGAAACCGGATCGTCGGTACAGCCTACAACTGTTCCGGCGGCACAACCCCGTGGGGAACAATCCTCTCCGCCGAAGAAAACTTCCAAGGTAGCGAACTATTCTTCGTCGGAGTTCAGGAAAACGTCAAACCCAACGGCGGCCAAACGGGCTACGCCAAGGGCACGACGGGCGAAGAATTCGGCTTAGTCGGCGAAAAATACGGCTGGATGGTAGAAGTCGATCTCCAAGATCCGAATTTCCGCCCCCGCAAACACACCGCTTTAGGCCGTTTCCGCCACGAAAACGTCGCGATTCGCGCCGAAGCAGGCCGCAAGTTAGTAGTGTACATGGGAGACGATCGGCGCGGCGGACACACCTGGAAATTTGTTAGCAACGGTACTGTCACCAATCCCGCAGATAAAAGCAACAGCCGCTTGTTTGAAGATGGCACTTTATACGTCGCCCAATACAACCGTAACGGTGCTGGAAGATGGTTGCCACTAGCATTAAATAGCCCGACGAATCCGATACGTCCTAGTAAACTTGGCGAAGCGGAATTAGCAAGTTTTGGCAAAGCTCAAAGAGATGCTAATACTCGCTTACCCAAACGCGCCGGAATTGCAGGTCAAACTGAAGATGGTGGTTCATTTGTAGCGGATATAACTAATGAAGCAACAACACTTGCTGGCTACAGAAATAAAAGTCTGGCTAATTTCTATACCAGCCAAGGTGCAGTTTTAGTTGATGCCTTTTTAGCTGCTAATTTAATTGGTGGCACTCCGACGGCGCGACCGGAAGATTTGGAAATTAATCCTACTACCAAGGAAGTTTTCATTGCTTATACTGACGCCGCACCGGGTAGCGACGGTTATCCAGATTCTCGCATTTTTACTGTTGCTAAATACACTGCCGCGCTCAATAGCACCCAGCAGTCTGGAGGAATTTACAAAATTATTGAAGATAGTTCCGACGGTGCGGGTTTGACTTTCCGCTGGCAGCGTTTTGCTCAAGGTGGAGAGGCCGGTGCAGTAGCTGGGGCGGGATTTGCTAGTGTAGACAATTTGGCTTTTGACACTCAAGGTAATATTTGGGGTGTCACCGATATGTCTACTAGCACGCACAATGGTTTTGATGTCGGTGCTGCGGCAAAACAAGCGACGATCGACCACAAAAAGACGGGTAATGTGTCGGAGTTTACTGGTGTTTTTGGCAACAATTGGCTGTTTTACATTCCAACGAACGGCCCGAATGCAGGAACTGTAATTCCTTTTGCTCAAGGCCCGAACCGATGCGAAATCACTGGGCCGACTTTTATCGGAGATACCCTAGTAGTTGCGGTGCAGCATCCGGGGGAAGATTGCCCGATCGATGATGGTACTGTACTCAGCCGCCAAATTGAAATGTTGGATTTGAGTGGTGCTGTTTTCAATCAAACTCGGACTGTTGCTCGCGGCAGTTTGTGGCCGAGTAATATTGAGAATGACAGGCGCCGATCGCCGATGCCTTCGGTGATTGGGATTCGCCGCGTGCGATCGACGACAAGCGGTCAATTTGTTTAAATAGGACTTGCGCGTGAAGCCCTAGAAACCGGGTTTTTGCCCAGATATGTCGTCGCAGCCGACAGATTCGATAAAAACCCGGTTTCTTTTCTCAGCGACGCACCCTACAAATTAGTAACTACCGTCACACAGCAGGACGAACAACACGAATCAGTTTACCTTCCAAAGATTCTGCTGCTGTAATAGCCGCATTGATTCGGTTAGCCAGCGCTTCCCAATTGCGATCGTTCGTACAGGCGATAATGCCAGCATGAAGGGGCTGTATGCGATGCAACCGAAAGAAATCTTTACGGTTTTCAGTAATCACGGCACGTTTTTCGCTACTGGCAAAAGCTAAAACATCCGAGTCAGGAATTCCTTGATTAGCTCTGCCTGCTTCTTGGACAGTCAAAATATCGTGACCTAAAGCTCGCAGTAATTCTACAACAGGATAGGGGTATTGCTCATCGGCATAGAGACGTGCCATCTGCTACAAATCCTCGTACATGACTTCATCGTTTTCCCGAATTTCGGTTTCGATTTCATCGGGAAAGGCTTCAGCATAAGCCCAAGCGTTGGCAATATCAGTAGCAGATAGCGATAAATAGCTTGTGAGTAAATCGGCTTCGCTATAGCCAATCCGACGAGCTTCTACAAGCCCCCAAACGGTGATGCGAGTTCCAGCAATGCAGGCACTGCCACCACAAACACCAGGCGTTTTTTCAATACCGCGCCAAGGACTAATTTTCCCTTGGGATAGCAGTTGAACCACTTGAGCTTTTTCGTCGTCAGAGAGTGCCAGCAATTGAGGCTCTAATTCTTTCAGCGTCATGGCAAACAATAGAATTGCGGTTACTTTCTATCTTATCAAACAACTTTTAAGAAAGTCATCTTAAAAAAGAGCGATCGCCCGAGAGTCAAGCGATCGGCTGGTATTATCAAACAGTCTGTATTGACTGGAAAACCTGTTTTCGCACAAAAATAACCGCAGAATTTCAATAAGTTTTATGTACCCACTTTGGAATCAAGGCTAAGCTGGATGTAATAAGACTCTACAGCTTGTATGAAAAAAATGCTTTATTCACTTTTGCCTAAATCTCAACTCAACATTCGGGTTTTAAAACATTTAGCAGCCGCTGTTTCTGCATCTTTAGCTCTCAGTGCAATTACCACTTTGAAACCCTCGCCAGTAACGGCTGCTGGCGATATCCCCCTAACACAAACCTCGACTCAGCTAGCAGCAAAACCTGATTCTAGGTTGCAGCTAGGGCAGTTGCGTACCACTGTTCCCGTGCAGAGAATGCAGCTCGATGGGGGTGGATTTATCCCGATCGCGATCGGCGGTATGATAGTTATTCTAGTGCTACCGCTATTTTTTGGCGGATTAGTCGTAATTGGCGATCGCGAAGTCGGAATTGTCAGTAAAAAGTTTAGCTTTGGCGGCAAGTCTTTACCCCCAGGCGATTTAATTGCCTTAAACGGAGAAGCTGGATATCAAGCTGATACTTTACCCCCCGGTTGGCATTGGGGTTATTGGCCTTTGCAGTACAACGTTCGCAAAGAATCTCTGACGATAGTTCCCCAAGGCGAAATTGGTCTGGTGATCGCAGCAGGCGGCGAGTCAAATCCACCGCAGCGCATTCTCGGCAAAATCACAGAATGCGACAATTTTCAAGATGCTCGCAAATTCCTCAAAGGCGGCGGCGAAAAAGGGAGACAACTCGGAATTTTGACTGGTGGCAGCTATCGAATTAACACGGCATTGTTTACCGTAATTACAGCAGCAAATTCTCCCAAACACGGGATGACAGCCGAACAGTTAAAACTGTACACGATTGCCCCGGATAAAGTAGGAATTGTCACCACTTATGACGGCGTTCCGATTCAAGATGGCGAAATTGCCGGCCCGATCGTTCCGAATCATGACAACTTCCAAAACTCGCAAAAATTTATCACTGCTGGCGGGCGGCGCGGTTTGCAGGAACAGGTTTTGCTTTCCGGTTCGTGGAACTTAAATCCTTGGTTTGTCGGGGTTGACCAAGTGCCGATGACCGAAATCCCGATCGGCTATGTCGGCGCCGTGATTTCCTATGTGGGTCAAACCTCGGAAGATGTCAGCGGCGCTGCTTTCACTCACGGCAACTTAGTAAATGTCGGGAATAAAGGGGTGTGGGTAACTCCGCTTTATCCGGGCAAACATCCGCTGAACACTCGCATTTTGAAAGTAGAATTAGTACCAACTACCAATATTGTTTTGAATTGGTCGAGCAAAATAGAAAGACACAGTTACGATTCTCAACTTTCATCTTTAACAGTACGTTCTAGAGATGGTTTTGCCTTCGATTTAGAAGTAGCTCAAATCATTCACGTCGGCGCTTTAGATGCTCCGAAAGTCATCTCTCGCGTCGGTTCGATGCAGAACTTAGTTGACCACGTTTTGCAGCCGACAATCGGCAATTATTTCCGCAATTCGGCTCAATCTTATTCTGTGTTAGATTTTCTCTCCGCCCGGAGCGATCGGCAAGCGGAAGCAGCCGAGTATATCAAAGCAGCTTTGCGTACCTACGACGTGCAAGCAATTGATACTTTGATCGGGGATATTTTGCCACCCGCAGAGTTGATGCAAACTCAAACCGATCGCAAAATTGCAGAGGAACAATGCAAGACTTATGACGTGCAGCAAATAGCACAAACTCAGCGACAACAATTGGTGCGGGAAACTGCTTTAGCTGAGATCCAGCAAGAGATGGTGAAATCGGAACAAGGTGTGATGATTTCTGAGTTAAAAGCGAATTCTCAGGTGAAACAAGCTCAAGGCGAAGCTGAATCTATTCGAGTGAAAGGAAATGCTCAAGCTGAAGCTTATCGCGCGGGTGTTGTGGCTTTGGGCGGTTCCGGTTATACGGCTTTGCAGTTAATGCAAATTATCGGTGACAGTCATGTGCGAGTTGTACCGGATGTTGCGGTTAGCGGCAACGGTAGCGGCGGCGGTTTGGTTGACGGTTTACTGGGAATGATGATGTGGAATCAAACGGGGAAAAATGGCGAAAATGGCGGGGAGTTACCTGTAGTTAAGTTACAAAAATCTGAATCTGTGGCCAAGTTACCTGTAGCAAAGGTGAATTCTGTTAAGTCCCCGGAATCTCGCCCTAATTCGCCCCCTGTTGCGAATTCGGATAGTGATATTGATTCGCTGTTTGATGAATTGCCATTTGACAATTCATAAAGGTATGTAGGGCTTGCTGAAAAAGTCAGAAAACAGCATTGAGAAAGATAAGTCAATTCGAGATCGCCTCGGCAATATAAGTTTTGTCAATTTTATGATGACGAAACATAGCTTTTACCAATGATTGGAGCCCAAAAATATCCAAAAAGGTTTTTGTTATGAAATAGACAGAAAAAAAGCCAAAAAGCCTGCCTTCTTCTGGGCAGAAAGATTCATCACCAGAAAATTTATAGCGATACTTGTTTCAGAAGTATTATTAAGTTTAGCCATCACTCTACCGAGGCTAAATCTTCTTTTAGCTTCTCCAAATCTTCCCTCAATTAAGTTACGAATTCTCTCGTCTGATTGAGCTTGTTTTTTTATTGATTTGCTCAGATCTTTGGGAGGTCTTCCTAGACGGACACCGCTCATTCTGATGCCGAGTTATTTGCACCAAATTCTATTTTCTTCCGTTCGATATATCCGATCTACATGAATTGATTCAGGGTAAAATCCGGTGAATCGTTTAAATGCTTCTACTTGTGTCTTTAAGTCTCCTGATTCGTTGAAATTATCCCAACTAAGGAATGAAAATTTAATAACATCAGCGATGTATAATAAATAAATGAGTGAATATGAATAGGTTCATGTTTCGGTATGGATGTCAAATAGTATACCTACTTGGTTATTCTTATGTCGCCCATGATTTGTTGATTTGAATCATTTATCCTAACATAATTTATGTATTACTCAGACGAAATTACTGCTTTAATGCTCCAACATCATCAGTCTTTATCTGAAAAAGACAAAAG
>NZ_JAEQCF010000009.1:0-90015 GCF_020738625.1 Microcoleus sp. PH2017_09_SFU_O_A | reverse complement strand
TGGCTATTCCTATGGAGTTTAATTCAAGGCGACTGAAGTCGCAGCCGCTTTCCTCCCCATGTCTAAAGCCAGGGGCTTCTCGCTCGTTTTTTGGTGAAAAATGCGGAGGAATGTAAAAAACAACAGATAAAAAGCAAAAGGCGAGGGGAAACAGGAAGCCCGATCGCACCTCACAATTGAATTTAAACAGTTTTAGCGAGAAAGGCTGCATGGGATTTTAGGGTTTGGGTTGCGGGAGTTGGCGTTGTTGTTCGATCGCTCTTATTTGCTTCAATCGATCGCTCCAATCTTTCAAAGGTTGGGCTTCCGAATTAGCCAGAGAATCTAGCAATTCCAGCACAGCCGCTTGATTTTGAGAAGTCTCAGAGGCTTTGCGCGCTTCGGCGATCGCGTCATACCACAGCCCAGCCTTGGCATACAAGTCGATCCGCTGTTGGGGAGTTGGCGCGGCTGCAAGTTGAGTTTGCAACGATTCAGCAGGCTGCACCACTTGGATTTCTGCCGTCGCCACCACATTCCGCGAAGGAACATTCCGATCGCACAGCAACGCCCCACTGATAGGATTGCCCGATCGACAGTGGAGGCAGATTTGCCGGCAAAGCAACGGACATGATTCCTGGCTGACTCTCCATCTCGGTTCTGTAGAGTAGTTGGCCCGATCGAGTAAACAGCCTCAATTGCAACGGACGAGAAGTGCGATCGGGTACAAACCAGGTAAAAGTCGGATGCCCAGAAATCGTCTGTCCCATATGGCTAAACGGCACTAAGGCAGTTAATACCGCCGCTGAATCACCTTCACAACTGCCGCCGCGAGTGGTATTCGTGCCCGTTTCTTTCGGTTTAGAAGGGTTTGGAGGAGGAGTATATTTTGCCAGGGCTGCGATCGGAATCCAGAACGAAACACTCAGGATTAAACTCGCAATTCCCGCAGAGTAAATGGTTCGACGCTTCAATCCGTGAGTCATCATCTGAATCCTCTCTGTAACTATTTTCTACGGTAATCGACAATACACAAACATAATAGAGGACTGCCCGCAAACAAGACTTGCGGGAAGGTGCAAAGCATTGTTAAAGCGCGATCGCCCCTTCATATCAAGCTATAATCTCGTTAAAGCGCAGATTTTCAATGTCTTTCCACTCCCTTCTGGCAGAAGCAAACATGATTACGACTCTCAGTAAGCCGTCCTCACTCATTCATGAAATTCAGATTGAAAAGGTGGGAGATTGGACGCTATTCAAATTCACTGAATCTCTTCAACTCCGAATGGAAAGCCTGCTAGAAAAAAAGAAGGCGGATCAACTCACTCCAGATGAAGTTACAGAACTAGACGCGATCGGAGAGTTAGATCGAATTTTTACCTATATCAACGCTATGCTTGCTGCCCAAAATGCCAATCAGTGATGTAGCCAAACAAGCCATACGCAAAAGAGCCAGCTATTTGTGTGAATACTGTCATTCGCCAGAACGTCTGAGCGCAAATCGGTTCACATTTGATCACATTATCCCAAAATCTCTGGGTGGGCCTGACGAAATAGATAATCTTGCACTTGCCTGTCGTCGTTGTAATGAAAGACGGTATAACTTTGTGGCTGGAGTCGATCCAGAAACCCAGGAAATTGTCCCTATTTTCAATCCTCGTCAGCAGAAGTGGGAGGAACATTTTGTTTGGCTAGACAACGGAGTTGTGATTCAAGGGATTACACCCATCGGTCGAGCAACCTGCATCCGCCTTGATTTAAACGATACACGCTATCCAGATGATGATTCTATCCGAGCAACCAGACGATTTTGGATTCAAACGGGGTTGCATCCTCCAGCAAGCGATCTATCCTAGATTTTGAAGACCCGCACCCACGATCGCTTCTCGAAAATCACCAGAACCACCGCCGTTTGGCTGACCAACTTAACTCGCACACGGTTCCCTTCGGTACATTTTGATAGCGCCGAAACGTTCCACCTAATTGTTTAGCTAAATTGTTTGCCAATTGCGTTCCTAATCCTGAAGATTGAATGTTAGTGTTTGAATCTTGAATTGTCGCTTCTATTTCAGACAGTTTCCCATTGCCATTATCTACCACCCGAATTACTTGCCGATCGCCTTCTTGAGTGCAAATTACTGTCAACCGAGTGGTTTCAATCGCGTGTTTGCCGACATTGCAAAGCGCTTCTTCGAGAAAGCGGCAGAGTCCTCGTTTGTGTTCCAACCGCAGATGTTCGGTGTTCAAAGGATCGAACTGCACTATTTTGAATTTGATCGTTTGGAGGTAGGGCAGTTCTTGTTCGAGGGTGTTGGAATAGACTTTGTAGAGCAATTCATGCAACGGGGCTTGCAGGGCTAATTCGATCGCACTTCCCATTCGCAAATGCGGTTCATCGGCGATCGCATCTCGCTGCACCGATCCGTAAACTTCCCGTAATTCTTGATTCAGGCGTTGCAAATCCGTTAAAAATGATGGGGGTGGATCTTGCTCCTGAGCAGTTCTCAAAATCACTACCAATGTTTGTAAAGGCCCGCTATGAATCGCATTAAAAGTTTGCTCGATCGCAAATTGACGTTCTTCCAACCGCAGTCGCAATTCCTGCTGGTGGCGATAGAAGAGTGCCGCCGCCCGGCCAGCCCCATTTAGCACCAAAATCAGGAACACAGGTACGATCGGCATCCACCACCCCATCAAAATTAATCCGTAACAAATCGCGATCGAGCTAATACTGGCGATTAAGAGCCCCAACAAAATTTTCCACGGCGATCGCAGAAATCGCCCCAAACTCATCCCCAAGAGTCCCCAGACCCCAATCCAGAGAGTTTCCCAGTCATCTCCCCAAACCTGAATCAACGGTCTGCGATCGAGCACCGCGCTAATAATCTGGCTGGTTTCGTGGGCTTGCATTTCCACTCCGTAAATCCGTCCGGGATTGATACCTGCGATCGCACCTGAACTTGCCAAATCCTTTGCACTAAAAGACATCATCCCAATCAGCACAATCTTGCCTCGAATCCAGTTTGGATCTACTTTTCCCGCCTTGATTTGTGCTAGAGAAATGACTCGAAAAGGTGCCAAACCGCTGCGAACATTCAGCAAAATCTGATTACCGCCTGCATCCGCCCCCACATATCCGCCAGAATTGGGCCGCATTCTGGTCAATTCAATATTGCCAAATCGCATCGCCTCTCGATCGCGAATTCCATTACCTGCCTTAATTCCTCGGTTTGCTAAATAGCGCTCAGCCAGACGGATTGCGAAGGAAAAACGGTATTCTTGGCGATCGTTGTAAGTGCCCAATAAACTGCGGCGCTGATAGCCATCCCCATCGAGGACGAAATCTGCAAAGCCAATTTGTTCCGATCGCAGTGCGGGTGGAGGTGCGACGATAAAGCCATTGCGATCGGGCAAAGCAATCTCCACTCCGATCGCATTCTTGCTGTTACGAAACACCGATGCTAGTTCAGCGTGGCCCGGTTCAACCGGAATATCGCGGACAATATCCAGCCCGATCGCGATCGGTTCATAAGTCTGCAATCGTTTGAGTAAATCGGCAATTTCGCGATCGGGAATCGGATAAGTTTTGGCGCGTTTAATATCTTCCTCCGTAATGCCGACGATTATAATCCGTTCATCCATTGGCTCAGGAGGACGCAGCAGCAAAAATCGATCGAACGCCACCAACTCCACAAACTGAAGCGCACCCGTCAATCTAGCCATCATCACAGCGACAATCACCATCAACCCTGGAAGCGATCCTCGCCACCAAGTCGAGATATCTGCTTTCACTGCTTGCGATCGATCAGGCTTCATATCGTTTCCAGTTGTATCGGTATTGTTTAAATCTCCAAACAGTCAATCGATTTTAGATTTTAGATTTTAGATTTTGGATTGATTCCACGGATAAATCCGGGGGCTTGTACCACCTTTGAAATTATTGGTCAGTAGTCAGTAGTTCCCCCACTGTCAACTGTCAACTGTCAACTGTCAACTGTCAACTGTCAATCAATAAGTCCTGCTTCCCTAGCCCGCACTTCCGTTTGAATCCGCAGATTTTTATCTTTTTCGGGATACACTTCTAGCACATCTCGAATCTTAATCCAGTAATATTGCACAGTGCGTTCACAAACATTCATCCGTTTGGCGATCGCAGTATCCTGTAAGCTATCTTGAAAAGCAAATTGCAATACCTGCATCCAAGCAGGTTTGAGTTGCAGCCCATTGCGGATCTCTCTAGGAGTATAAATTCGCTCATCCAGCGCCCAATTGACCATCGCCAGCAAGTCTTTCACAGGCTGGCTTTTATCAACAACCGTGAATCCGCCCATATGATTGTCGATCGACGGTTTCAGCCAAACCAATGTGCGAACATGGGCGCTTTGCACCACAATATTCAAACTCGGATAATGCTCCATCAGCGTTTTCAGGAGTTGAAGCCCTGAATTAGCCTGAGCAGTTTCGCCGATCGCCTCTGGCATCACCAAATCCACAATCACCAGATCCGGGACGATCTGTGCTACTTGCTGAAGGGCTTCCTGAGCCGTTGGAGCCGTCAGAATATCTGCCTGTGGATACTCCTGCCTTAAAATATTAAGCGTGCCGTCTAACACCATCGCATGGTCATCCACGACTAAAAAAGTTCGTTTGTCCGATCGAGGTAAAGTCTGGGGCATAGTTGATTCGTTGCCGCACAACATCATCATTGGATTTTAGATTTTAGATTTTAGATTTTAGATTTGTGACAAGCGTTGAAACTAGGGGATTCAAACTGCTGAAATTCTCATTCAAAATTTGTACTGAGTGAGGTCGAAGTATCCCAAATCCCAAATCGTCTCGGTCATCTTCTTACCATAGAGTAATTACCGGGCATCCGTCCTGCATCTGTCCGCCAAATGTGGTTGTGGAAGTCAGCAACCAGAATTGCACTAAAGCGCAGTTCTGTTGATTATGTTCCAAAATCTGCACTTCATCGAAATTATTCATCTCTCTCCTCTGCGCTCTCTGCGCTCTCTGTGGTTAAATCATTCCGATCCAAATTGATATTACGCACAGATCACTCGATCGGAGATTTGATTATATTTCCATCGTAATTCTCCCATAATTCTTGTGGAACAGGCCAGAGAGCCTGTTCCTAAAAGCGCTTAAAACAATTCCCTTATTTCAACATCAAAGCAACTTCCTTAGCAAAATAAGTCAAAATCAAATCGGCACCAGCCCGTTTGATACTCATCAAAGTCTCCAAAATAATCCGATTTTCATCAATCCAACCCAACTTTCCAGCAGCTTTGATCATTGCATATTCGCCACTGACATTATAAGCAGCAACAGGTAAATTAGTTGCTTCCCGCACTTGGCAGATAATATCGAGATAAGCCAAAGCAGGTTTTACCATCACAATATCTGCACCTTCTGCGATATCCAAAGCAACTTCTTTCAGCGCTTCTTTAGCATTAGCAGCATCCATTTGATAAGTCTTTTTGTCTCCAAATTTGGGGGCAGAATCGAGGGCATCCCGAAACGGGCCATAATAAGCAGAGGCATATTTTGCGGAATAAGCCAGGATTGCCATATCGATGTATCCTGCGGCATCTAAGGCTTTGCGAATTGCACCAATTCTGCCGTCCATCATGTCGGAAGGTGCTACCATATCTGCACCAGCGGCGGCTTGAGAAACTGCCATTTTTACCAAAACTTCAACAGTCGGATCGTTGAGAATTTTACCGCTTTCATCAACTAAACCGTCGTGTCCGTGAGTGGTGAAAGGATCGAGGGCTACGTCGGTAATTACAACTATTTCGGGGATGTTTTGTTTAATGGCTTTGACTGTTTGTTGAACCAATCCTTCTGGATTATAGCTTTCAGTTCCGGTGTCGTCTTTTTTGGTTTCTGAGATTACTGGGAAAAGGGCGATCGCACATATCCCCAAATTCCAACATTCGGCGATTTCTGTTAGCAATAAATCCAGGGAAAAGCGATAACAACCAGGCATCGAAGCAATCTCAACTTTTTGCCCTTCTCCTTCCATCACAAACATCGGATAGATGAGATCGTCAACTGTCAGATGATTTTCCCGTACCATGCGACGCAAACCGGGGGTGCGACGCAGGCGGCGGGGACGAATGGCGATCGGGGAGGGATTTTGATTATTCTCGGTGGGAAGGGCGGACTCGACGTTATTTGCGGATGACATAGGAACTGGAGTTTATAGAGAATGATAATCATTATTATCGCAGTTCCGTCACCCAAATCTATATTTATTAGGAATTACCCAGCAATTTGAGCTAATGAAACCCTAGCCCTAGACTTAATTAAAGCTGGCACAATGCGCGAACTTGCCATCCTTGCACCGGAAAGATTTCGACCAACCGGCCCTACTTGCAAAGCGGCTAAACCACCCATAATAAATAACTCGCATCCTGGCCAACGCAAATACTCGTCCAAAACAGGCAATCCTTTAACTATTTTAGTTGGATAAGCTTCTAAAATTTCTGTCAGCAATGGTTCGGCTGTTACATCTAATTTTGTTCCTGTTGCTAACCAAATTCTATCAACGAATAGCTGATTTCCATCCTGACAGTAAACAGTCCATTGATTGTCATCCCATTTAACCTCAATAATTTGACATTCTGGGTGAAATTCAAGACACGAATCCCGCGAAATTCGACGCAATTGTGTCATAATTTCAGGAGTCATAGAGCCGCCGTTGCGAGCTTGTTGAATCATCTCCCACCGCTTCTCCCAGTCTGGTTCATTTTCAAAACCTTTGAGATATTTGGGCCCTAACCAACCCGGTTCGGCATCAAATAATTTTTCTTGTAACTTTCGTCTTGACATTAATATTACTTGGGCACCGCGCCCGATCGCACCTACTGCCAAATGTCCGCTAGTTAAACCGCCCCCAACGATTAAAATCCTTTCTCCCTGCAACTTTAATCCCTGCAAATTAACTTGATGGGAATGGCAAAGTTTGTCTGGTGGATAGGGCGTTTGAATTTGATTTGTCCACTCCGGTAGTTGGGGTTTACCGCCGCCTGTGGCGATCGCCACACGACGCGCAATCGCACTTTCTCCATCCTCAAACCAAAGCCGAAAATTCCCTTTCAACGGTTCAATCCGAGTTATTTTTGCCTTGATGACGCGATCGCCCAATTCCCATCTCTTAACCACATCGCCACAAAATTCCTTAAACAGCCGACTTCCTGGCAAATCGTAGGGCGCAAACAACTCGTTAGGGCGAGATTCGGCAAACCGTCGCAACTCAAAAGCATTGGGATCGGGATGGTGCACCGCAGGCGATCGCAAGTGTGGAATTTCCAAAGCCGCAAACTGCCTCTCCCACTGAGTTAGCCAGCCACCACTGGGGTCAAAAACCCAAAATTTGTCCCGCTTCTTCTGGCATTTTTGCAGCAAATGAGTAACCAGGGTTAAAGCGTGAGGCCCCGCCCCGACTACCGCTAAATCGATTTGCGATCGCGTAACACTGGTGATTTCCATTTCAGTTTAGATAAGATTTTTTACCGCAGAGGGCGCAGAGGGCGCAGAGGGAGGAAAGGAAAAGAGAGAAATATGGTAATCTAATATGACTCTCTTTTCTTTGTTCAGCCTGCAAATACGGAAGTTTTCGCAGACAATTCTAGCTAGTGAAAACTTGATTTGTGTGCGATTAAACTCATAAATTCTTGACGAGTTCTGGAATCTTCAGCAAACACGCCACGCATTGCTGAAGTCGCAGTCCAAGAACCTGGTTTTTGCACGCCACGCATTACCATACACATATGAGTTGCTTCAATTACAACTGCTACACCTTGAGGTTTTAGCAATCCTTGAAGTGCATCAGCAATTTGTGCAGTCAAGCGTTCTTGTACTTGCAATCTGCGGCCGTACATTTCACAAATTCGAGCGATTTTTGACAGCCCAATTACTTTGCCGTTGGGAATGTAAGCAACGTGTGCTTTGCCAATAATTGGCAGGATGTGATGTTCGCAGGAACTGAAAATATCAATGTCCCGCACTAATACCATTTCGTTAGCATTCTCTGTGAACACCGCTCCGTTGAGCAGTTCGTCGAGAGATTGACGATAACCTCCAGTTAGAAACTGCAAGGCTTTGACAACTCGTTTCGGTGTATCTCGTAACCCTTCACGGTCTGGGTCTTCTCCCAATCCTAGCAGCAATGTACGCACTGCTTGTCTCATTTCTTCATCTGAGACAGGGGGTTGAGATTGAGTAGGAATTGATGACACTACACCATTTGGAGAAGTCAGTTCTGGGCGAGTAGATAAAGTCATGCTTGCAGTTTGTGAGAATGTTTAACAGTCGGTATTGACTTTTGGTTGCTACCTGATTATAACAAGATTTACAAAATGTAATATTAAAATATTGAGATTTTTTTGGATGAGTTTTATCGATATAAATGTAAAATTTGCCGTTAGTATTTACACGATTTGTGAACAGCAAAAATTGCAACCACTAACGGCGAAATTAAATAGATATCTCCCCAAAAAATTGTCTTGAACAGGCATCCTGCCTGTTCCACACTAAATATTGTCGATACCTAATGTAAAATGTGTCGGCTAGAATCCTGGACGTGATACTTAGATTGATGAAATCTTAAACTAAGCAACTGTTAAGTTGTTCTCGAATTTGAGCAGTATCTAAGTTGCGGCCGATGACTACGAGTTGATTTTTGGGTGGAGTCAACCATTCGTAAGCGTTTAATTCATAGCGCGCGCCGCTAAGTTGAAAAATGTGTCTCATCGGACTGTCTTCAAACCAGAGAATGCCTTTTGCTCGAAATACATCTAAGGGCATTTTTTCGGTGAGGAATTCTTGGAATTTGTGAAGATAAAAAGGTCGATCGCTCTCAAATGATAGCGAAACAAATCCGTCATTGTCTAAGTGATTGGAGTGATGTCTGTGATGGTGATGTTCGTGATGATGTTCGTGATGATGATCCCGTTCGTGATGGTGTTCGTGATGCTCGTGTTTTTCCTCTGCTTCAACACTATCAAAAAGATCGGCTTGTGTTAAACCTACACCCAAAATTAAGGGTAAAGGAACTTCACCGTGTTGAGAGTGGAGAATTCTCGCTCCTTCCTTAACTGTGCGAATGTAAGCTTCTAACTCTTCTACTTTTGCTTGAGGAGCTAAATCAGTTTTGTTCATCAGCACAATATCTGCAAATGCCACTTGTTTTAAAGCTGCTTCGCTGTCAAAATGTTCGGGAGTGAATGTTTCGCTATCGACTACGGTGAGTACAGAATCTAAACTGGTTAAATCCCGCAATTCAGTGCCTAAAAATGTCAATATGATCGGTAGAGGATCGGCAACTCCGGTGGTTTCAATCACCATGCAGTCGATGGGTTCTTCCCGTTCTAAAACTCGGTAGACGGCATCGACTAAGCCTTCGTTGATGGTACAACAAATACAGCCGTTGCTCAATTCTACCATGTCATCTTCGGTAGAAATTAAAAGCTGCGAATCGATGTTGATATCGCCAAATTCGTTAACTAAAACTGCTACTTTTAAATCTTGGCGGTTTTTGAGTATTTGATTGAGTAAAGTAGTTTTTCCGCTGCCGAGAAATCCGGTAATTATAGTTACTGGCATTCCTTTTTTGGGAAAATCGGAAATTAAATCTGGGGTTTGTACAGCGAGATTAGTCATTATTCCTCGTTGATTAATTGTAGAAGCCCTGCTGTCAATTTGGAACGCCACTCGGCGTCCCAAGGCAAATGCCTTGTCGCACTTCATAGCTGAAATCCAGCCGATACGGGCGATCGCACTGATCGAGTATGATAATCATTCTTATGATAGCTGAAAGTTTCTTTACGCGCAAGCTCTAGAATTAATGCAGTATCATTGGAAGCCTTTTTTTGCTCCATAATGTACTGTCTTAAATTGGACGCGATCGCTGTCAGGATTATAGAGAGTATAGGTTGCTACTCCAACTTTGCGGCCCACATTGCCGACTCCGATCGCCCTTCGCGCAGTTGCAGACACCGTTGCAGGAGGCTCTTGAGAATCAAGTGTCATTACCCAGTTATTGAGAATAGTTGGCTGTAATTGATACTCAAATGCTAAGCCCGATCGCCCGCAAAACAAATTATTAGCATCAGCACGGATTACGCGATCGAGCATCACAGGCGGCGGAGTCTCCGGGGTAAGCTCATCAGATGCGCTAACGGTACTCCCATGAATCAACAAACAATCCAATTCATGAAAACCAAAATTCAAAGAGCGCAACCACTCTACAGTTTTTCGGCTGACAGAATCCCAGAGCAACTTAATCGTCTCAGCACCGTATTTTTGTTGCAATTCTGTCGCATCAGGGCTAGAACCTATTCCATATAAGTTAAAACACTGTTCTTCCCACCACCCGATACAGATTTGAGGTGCGATTTCTCCTCGTTTGGGCGATCGGGCTCGCTGCACTAATTTTTCGCAATCGGGATTCGGGCCGACTAAATCGCCTAAAATATACAATTCGTCAACACGAATTCTCAGGCGCTTTATGTCAGCTAATACAGCTTCATAAGCAGCCAGATTTCCTTCTATTCCTGTTAATATTGCCCAGGTTTTCATGTATTTTAATTGTTGCTATTTCTCAAGGTTTTTTTCGGAGTTTGTTTTGAACGGATATCTTACACCAATGTCAAAAATTTGTAGGGGCGGGTTTTACCAACCATAATCGCCAAAAACTAACAATCTCATAAACCCGCCCCCACCCAACGGTAAATCACAATCTACCTCTTTATTGAACTGTCAACAGTTAACTGTCAACAGTTTATCTACCTCTCACAAACATGAGTCGGATCGTCAGCTCTTTCGGCATATTCCAAACCTCTAGCCAAACGCCAAGCAAAAATCGGAGGTAAGCCTTTTTCAATAATTGCAGCGCAAGTAGTTTGATAGTCATATTCCACTTCTCGCAATGTCACCTGTTGCGCGTCAACATCATAAATCACATAGGTAGCATTCGGTCTACCGTGGCGCGGTTCTCCTACGGAACCAACATTCACAATCCGCTTTAAAGGAGCGGTAAAACTTAAATCTTTATCTCCTTCAATGCTCGGCCCGCTGACTCTAACCTGCATATTTCCAGCATCTAAAGTGCGAACATATGGTACATGAGTGTGACCGCAAAACAGCACGTCAGCACCCGCCGAAAATACCCGCTCTAAGGCAGAAAAAGCATCCATTGTCGGCAGTAAATATTCATGATTGCTGTGAGGGCTACCGTGAACAAAACACATATTTTCTTCTCGCAAACTGTGCGGCAAAGTGGCTAAATATTCTCGCGTTTCTGGGAAGATTTGATTGTTAGTCCATTCGTGGGCTAATTTGCCTCTTTTTTCGGCTAAAGCTGAGGGATAGCTGCATTCGCAGGAGTTCAAACCTTCGACGATATCTTCATCCCAACAGCCGACGCAAGTGGGAATGTCGAGCGATCGAATCATTTCTACTACGGCGTGGGGATTGGGCCCGTAGCCGACTAAATCTCCGAGACAAAAGATTTTATCGGCTTGTTGTTCGTCAATGTCTGATAAAACTGCATTTAAGGCTTCATAGTTGCCGTGAATGCAGGACATAACTGCTATTTTCATTCTGCTTCTTCTCCTAATGAAAGTGATTCTTTGACTTGTTGTTGGTAATTCAACATAATTGTTTCGGAGAGACAGCAATCTTCTAGAGTTTGTCCTAATGCTGTTTCATCGAGATTTTCGCCAACTATTTCTATGCCGCTAAATCTTTGGGGGCGGCCTTCGAGCCAGCGGGGAAGTGGCAATTCTTCGTGGGCGGTTTCTTGGAATTTGGCAGCGAAATCGAAGTAAAAACATCGCCCGTCGGCTATGTCAAAAATGCCTTTGGCTCGGTGGATTTTGCCATAGGCTCCTTGAGTCATTTCTTCATACCAAAAGAGATCGAGGCTGGCTGGATCGAGGACTTGTCCGCTGGCGGGGCTGCGCCAAATTGATAGTTTTTCCGGTTCGCCGCTAACGGCTATGCCCTCTACAATTACATCCGCCCATTGATGCCATTCGGTGTTTTTGATGTCTGGTGGTACGACAGCGAATCGGCGACTGGGGAAGCTTTGAAGCAGGTTTTCTATTGATGTTAATTGTAGGTAAAATCCCAGTTCAATGTAAGCTGAAACGCCGTTGTTTAGGTGTTTCGCGAACTCGGATTCTTGGCCGTCTGTCAGGATGGTGATTTGGGGGAATTCGGCGGCGATGCAGGTTTGGTCGATCGGCACATTGCCGGTTCCGGGACACCAATACAGTACGGGTGCTGTCTCGACGGCTATCTGCTGTCGAATCCAGGTTGTTTTGCCACTTCCGGGCGGGCCCGCTACGGCGGTGATTGTAGGTTGACTCATAATACAATGATAATCGTTCTCAGTCAAATTAGCTCTTAGATATTTAGATTTAATTTGGCGATCGCACCCGATGCCCCTCCATAAGAGAGGTAGAGCCTCCGAACATCGGTTCCAATAATCCGATTTCCCGCGTGCCTGCCCTACACTAGATCTCTTGCAAAAATCGTTTTAATCAAATTTTGGAACGGGCAAGATGCCCATTCCACAGAAAAAAAAATTGTGGAACGGGCATCTTGCCCGTTCCTAGCTATTTTGCAAGAGGTCTACTATAATCGGGGCATCACTCCAGGAAGAAAGAAGACTTTATGCCAGCAGAAAGTTCGTATCAAGCCAGTACGTACAATCTGGAACTTGACGCAGAAATCCAGCGATTAAAAGCTCAAGTTGTGCTCAGTTGGGAAAAAGAAGCACGCACCTTAAAGTGGTTCGGTTTAGCCGACGGGATGAATGTTTTAGAAGCGGGTAGCGGGCCGGGATTTTTTACCGAACAACTTTTAAAATTACTGCCAAACAGTTTGTTAACAGCCGTAGAAATCGACCCGGTATTGCACGAGAAAGCTCTAGGATATTTGCAGGACAAAGGAGGCGATCGCGTGAATCGCATTCAAGCATCGATCGCAGATACTGGTTTAGAGGATAATACATTTGATTTTGCGATCGCCCGTTTGCTATTTGTTCACCTCCCAGATCCCGTCGCAGCAGCCAGAGAAATCTTCCGCATCTTAAAACCGAGTGGTAAACTGGTGATTATCGATAGCGATGCGGATCTATTTTGGCTGACAAATCCACCTTGGTCAGTCGAGATTGTCCGGGAGAAATTCAAACAGGTGATGGCCTCTCGGGGCGGTAATTTATGCGTAGGGCGAAACCTGTGCCGCATTCTGAAAGAAGCTAAGTTTGGTAACGTCGATTTAGAAGCCGTTGTCAGCCACAGCGATATCATCGGCATTCAAGCCTTTGAACCTTTGCTGGACTCCGGGCCGATTTTACAAATGGTCAAACAAGGGCTGATTTCCGAGTCGGAAATAGAGAGTTATCTAATTTCCCGGGATGAGTTTGCCGCTGCGGGCGATCGATCGATGATGAGTTTTTGGTTGATGGCTTGCGGGAAAAAACTCAATAGATATCTCCCATAATTGTTGTGGAACAGGCATCCTGCCTGTTCTTGAAGCTCTTTTTGCCAAATGTCTAATAGAAATATCGAATAACTCTCAAGTCGGGGGCGGGTTTATGAGATTGTCGATTATTGGCAATTATTGTTGGTGAACCCTTCTATTTTCTTCTTCTTTCTTTCTTCGTGTCCTTCGCGTCTTCGCGGTTCGTTTCTAACACAAATACCCAACCCAATTCGGCAAAACCTCCAGCGAACCATACCACCTCCCCGGAGAGCGAGGCGAATGCCAAACACCCTCCAGCACCAAATTTTCGGCCCCATCCAAAAGAGCAGCTTCAATCGGCGTAATTCCATCGCCCCAAGTTTCGCCCTTCCCCACAGTCAACTCGTAACTTTTATAGGCCAGCCAAGTTCCAAAACTAGGCTTACCAAAAACAGATTTCCCAGCAACGCAGACGTAACGCACCTGCGGGTGGAAAGCACCGGGATAATGAATTTTGACAAAATCTAGATTTTTGCGCGTCCAGCGCTCTTGAGAGACGTGTGGCGTGCCTAAACTAATTAAAGTGTTGACCCAAGGGTGAGCTTCCCACAAACCCGCATCCGACCGCACGTCGCCGTGAATTGTATAAGGCTTTTCGCCTAAATAAATCCGAGAAATCCAGCCGCCTGCGGAATGACCGATGAGATTTACTTGAGAGACGCCGTATTGCTGTAACATTTGTTTGACCGTGCGATCGAGCTTCCGCAAAATTGGCACCATCGATCGCCCGCCAAAAGTCGGCAACCAATCTGCCTTGCCCAGTGGTACTGTTACAGTTGGGAAACCGCGATCGACCAAAGATTTTTCTAATTCCCGATAGTCTGAAGCAGCAGCAAAATATCCTGGCAAAATCACGGTAGGTAATGGCATTATCAATTTTAGATTTTAGACTTTAGATTTTTCGGCCGGGGTGCTAGGATCTATTTTTCAACTTCAAAGACGCTTGCCGAAGCATCCTTTGGATGGCTAACATCTCTTGCTCGTTAAACTTTTTGCTTGGGGAATATCTACTTCTATGGCTCGCGAGCCGATTCCAACATTGTATTTTACCCTAGTTGTCGTTCACTTAGAAGACCGTTTTCTACTGGTACAAGAGCGCAAGTACGAGCAGCAGTGGTATCTGCCAGCAGGGCGAGTAGAAAAAGGCGAGACTTTGCTTGAAGCTGCTCAGCGCAATACTGTCCAGGAAGCGGGCATTCCTGTGATCGTGGAGGGAATTCTCAGGGTAGAGCATACGGTGATGCCTAGGGGCAACGTGCGCCTGAGGGTGATTTTTGTGGCTCGTCCTGAAGATAAGACGCCACCCAAGAGCAAGCCGGACGAGTTTACTTTGTGTGCTGGTTGGTATTCTCTTAAAGAGTTAGACCAGTTGTCGCTGCGCGGAGAGGAAGTTCGGGAAATGTTTCAATATATGGCAAGCGGCGCTCCAATTTATCCGATCGACTTGCTGAGCGTTGAGGGAGCTCCTTTTAAAACTTACCGCTATCGGTGGTAAAAAGAAGGAAGAAGGAAGAGGGAAGAGGGAAGAGGAAAAAAGACTTATGCAGTCAGCTTTTTAGTCATCCGTCCAAATTCCTTTCTGTAACCGAATTGGAAACAGGGGTCGATCGCAGCGGCCGATCGTGTTTAATCGATTAATGCAGTTTGCCAGCCGGGAAATGACGGTATTGCAGCGGTCTTTTTTGTGAGAAGGCACTAGCGATCGGGCAATTTCCAGGGCGATCGTGCTATGCTTGTACCTTTAAATTGCAAATTTTTTAGTTTTGACCCGCTCCCCATAAAAAAATATCGGTAACAAATAACCAATAACCAATAACCAATTCTCGATCGTCATGACTGACTCATCCTCCCTAGCCAACGCCCTTTCCGAACCGCTGCGCCAGCCTTTTTGGTGGGCAGCCCTAGCTTCTGTCGGCCTTCACGGAGTGCTCGGAGTAAGCGCCCCGACAATCTCAAACATCATCTATGGTGGTGGCAATTCCTCAAAAAACATCCCCGGTTCCGTCGGATTCGTACAACTAACTCCCGCAGAAGCCGGCCGCCTGCCACAAACCATACCACCGCGATCGTCCAATAAGCCGTTTTCGATCGCACCAGTTCCCGTTCCCACCTCGCCCAAGTTAGCTCCCCCTTTGCCCCCTCCACCGGTTAACTTGCCCGCCCTGCCACCGGGAATGCCACCTCCTGGATTCTTTGCGCCTCTCGATCCCCCTCTCCCGCCATTAACTGCCCCAGCCGCCCCGCAGTCACAAACTTCAGTTCCAACGGTCAAACCCCCCTCTCTCAAAACACCAACTTTCGTCCCCCAAGGGCCTCCCAGCGGTTTGATTTTCCCGCCATTACCCGGTAATTTCGATCGTAATATCCCCCCACCGCCACCAGGAGTAACAGGATTACCCCAGCTTCCTGGCGGCACCTCCGAAGATGAGGCAGAGACTCTCAAAAGGGTTATAGCCAGTAGAGGCGGACTCCCGCTATTCCCAGACGGAGCTCCAGTCTTTACCCCGGAATTCCCCATTGGTGGGAGGAATTCAGGGCCCGATGGAGTACCGAAATTGACTCAAAAAGATCCCAATAAACGGAATCTCATCGCAGAAACTCCCGAAGAAAGAATCAGGAGGCAACAATTTGACCAGGGACAGCAACAGCTAGAACAGCAGGGAGTTCCCGGTTCAAACTTACCCAAGGACAGAGAGACATTGCTGGCTGCTGCTAATACCTATGTTGCTTTGTTTAATGACTTCAAAAGAGCTTACCCCGACTTGGAAATGACGGGGCCGACTCCTGTGACTGTCGCTTATCCCAAAGAAGCTTGCTCGCAAAAACTCGAAGGAACGGCAGTTTTCGGAGCAGTTGTCAGCCCTCAAGGTTTGCTCAAGGCAGAGCCTAAGCCGATCGTCCCCACAGGTTACGGTATTCTCGATACTGTGGCTAAAACAGCGATTATTAACCCTAATCTGACATTTCAAGCAGCCAGCACCCACAAGCTTTACCAGTTGGCTGTCGCGTTTAAATACGACGAAAAAGTTTGCAGTGGCATTCCTGTCACCCCATCCACAACCCCAACCAGGCCCACAGGCCCGCAGCCGCTAGCGCCAGCCCCGACAGCACCCAAGCCGACAGGCGAACAGTCACCAGCCCCTGCGGAAGTGAAACCGCAGTTTGAGAAGCCTCCGGCGCCCTCTAACAAACCGCAACCAGGGGCCCAACAGTCGCCACAGCCCTCACCAAAACCCGCAACCAAACCGTCGCCCTCACCTCAACCGAAACCAGCCCCCGAACAATCTCCTTCTCCCCAACCGAAACCAGCCCCCGAACAGTCCCCGCAGCCAGAAGCTGCACCTTCTCCCGCCGCTGAAGTGTCCCCCTCCCCAGAAGCTGCGCCTTCTCCCGCCGCTGAAGTGTCTCCCTCGCCAGAAGCTGCGCCTTCTCCGGAATCTACGCCTTCTCCCGCCGCCGAAGTTGCGCCTTCTCCTGCGCCTTCTCCTGCTACGGCCAATTAATTGTTAATTGGGTGGGAATTGGTATTTGGTAATTGGCGATCAGTCAGTAGGGTGCGTCAGTTGCAATATTTGTTGCCTAGCAAACCAATTTATATTTGCTGGCGCACTCTACATTTTTAACTGGATCTGACCTAAAAAAATCCCACCCAATTACCAATTCCCCATGCCCCATGCCCCATGCCCTGGGAAGGCCAATCCCTCCGCTTCACCCAATTCCCCATGCCCCATGCCCCATGCCCCATGCCCTCTCAATTGTATTGGACTTTATACATTTGGAATAAGTCGCCGTTTTGTTTTTTTACTACTTTAGCGCCTGCCACTTTAATCATTTTTTCCCAGTCTTCTATTGTCTCTAAGAATACTTCGCCTGCTCGATAAGTTTCCAGAATTGCCCAATCTTCTGCTAGAGGTGCATTGGGATTGAGGACATCAAACACAAAATGACCGCCTGGTTTTAATACTCGCTTCACTTCTGCCATGACAATAGCCCAATAATCTATGGGAAAATAGCAACTAAAGCCTGTGGCGATGCACAAGTCAAATTGATCCTCTTCGTAATTTAAGCGATGGGCGGGAGCCAATTCTACGCCTTTAAATAGCTTGGAATTAAGTTGAGGGCCGCGAGCGTTTAAGGCATCTCGGGCGGCGCTGCTGATTTCTTGACCGTAAAAAAGGGCTTCCCAATCCCGCCAAGGATAGATCAGAAAGCTGACTCCGCAGCCAATATCTAAACAGCGCTGATTTTTTTGGGGTTTGGCAAGTTTCCAGAAGGGAGAAACTGTTTTTTGTTGCAGTGTTCCGGCGACTGATTCGAGGAAAATCGGCATTGCTTCGACTTCTTCGGGTAAGGCGAATGCTTCTCCTCGATATTCGCGATCGAACCGAGATGCAACCTGCGATAGTAAAGCTTGCCAGCTATCTGATTTGTCTTTGGCAAACCAAGTCTGCTCTTGACCTGCTGCTGGGCGTTCCGACTTTTTAGACATTCTTTAATTACCAAGAAATTGGGTCTAAAGCCCCGTCCTTCTAGGACGGCTTTAATTTTTTAATTATTGCACTATTCCATTTCTATCTACCATCTTAGCCCTAGATAAGCTATTATAGAGATATGCTAAACATGACCTACGAGTACAAACTAGAACCCACTTCATCCCAATCTCAGACCTTTGACCACTGGTTAGAAGTCTGTCGCAAGGTGTGGAATTATGCTCTTAGAGAGCGGAAAGACTGGTACAACTCAAGGTCATGTGCAATCAACGCCTGTAGCCTAAAATCCGAATACATTATTCCCGTTGATAGCCCTAGACCAAACTTTGCCGTGCAGTGCAAATCTTTGACCACCGCTAGACAAAGTAATTCAGAGCTAAAAACTGTCCACTCCCAAGTATTGCAGCAAGTTCTCAAGCAATTAGAGAAAGCCTTTACTTCTATGTGGGAATCAGGTTTTGGCTTTCCGAGGTTTAAGAAGAAAGGCAGAATCAGAAGTTTCCTGTTCCCTACTCCTAATCAAACCGTAGTAATCGGGAATAGGATTAACCTACCCAGTATTGGCTTAGTTAAGTTCAGAGATTCTAGACCTATCCCTGATGGTTTTGTAGTCAAGCAAATCAGAATAGTTAAAAGAGCCTCTGGATACTTTGCCATGTTAGCTTTAGCTCTAGATGTAAGTATCCCTACTACCATGCCTCATGGCTATGCCCTAGGAATCGATCTAGGTTTAGAGAAATTTCTCGCTACCTCCGATAATGAACTAGTTGCCAGACCTAAATTCTTTGTGGATGCTCAACGCAAGCTGAAATCGCTGCAAAAAGTAGTCAGTCGCAAAAGAATCGGGTCAAAAAACTGGCAAAAAGCTCAAAAAAAAGTAGCAAGATACCATCAACATATCAGTGACAGTAGGAAGGATTTCCATTTCAAAACCGCCCATCATCTCTGTAATCAAGCAGGAATGATATTTGCTGAAGATTTGAATGTCAAAGCAATGGCAAAAGGGATGCTCTGCAAGCACACTCTAGATGCGGGATTTGGACAATTTCTATCTATTCTGGAATATGTTTGTTTCAAGAAAGATGTATTTTTATTAAAGGTAGATAAAAATGGTACATCTCAAACCTGCCCTCAGTGCCAGACTCATACAGGAAAGAAGCCTTTGAGCTTAAGAATTCATCAATGTCCTGAGTGTGGATATGAAGCAGATAGAGATGTAGCAGCAGCGCAGGTAGTAGTCCAGCGTGGGCTTGCAGCGGTAGGGCATACCGTCAAGATGCTTTCAGAGGGTAAAGCTACTAGGCTCCCTGTGATGAAAGAATCCCCGTCTCTTTAGAGCGGAGAGTGTCAACTTCTAGAGCCTTTGAGTGCTTTTGTAAAGTTTTGACGGTAAGGCTTATTAAAAATTAACGCGGGCCACAGCAGCGACAGTTTCAGCTTATTTGCAAAACTTCTGTCGAAATTAGTGCGATCGAAACCATTCCAAAATTTCCAAATACCGCCGCCGTAAGCGACTAGCAACACTAATCCAATTAACGGTTCCATTAAATAACCCCCTAAGCGAGTGATTGGATTTTTCGTCAGCGAGCCTGTATCGCTATTCTTAATCTATCATTTTTCAACTGCTCTGGTGCAGAGATACGCCCTTGTAATTCTACCTTCAGCTAGAGACTTGAAAATCCCCGATCGCCACAGACTGAAAAATATAGCAGAAGGAAGAAGGAAGAAGGAAGAAGGAAGAAGGAAGAGGGAGGAAGGAAGAGGGAGGAAGGAAGAGGGAGGAAGGAAAAAACAAGAAGCAATATTCAGCAAGGGTTTCAGCAATTAAGAACAGTCCAGTCGTCGGCTGCGGTTGCTATAAAAGCCAAGCAGATACCTTTCAGGGTGCAAGATGCAAGAAACGACTTCTGGCAAAAGTCGATGATTCTGAGGATTTACGCAACATTCCCTACAAATTGGAGTTCTATCGCGCCCTTTCTCAGCTTCCACCCAAAAGTTGAAATCGGTGGCTGTTGGGCGACGGCTTCTCCTTCCTGGATTTCTGAGACGTGGGATAACTCAAAGATAATTAACACTGATAGTTAGTACCCCACAGGTTACAGCAGGCAAGCTTTTTCTAGCGGACAATAACGGTAGAGAGGTTTCTAAGTAAGGAGGATTGTTTATGCGTGCTGTGCTGATGGCTGGGGGGTCGGGAACGAGGCTCAGACCTCTGACGTGCGATTTACCTAAACCGATGGTGCCGATTCTGAATCGCCCGATCGCAGAACACATTATCAATTTGCTAAAAAGGCATAATATTACGGAAATTATTGCGACGCTGCACTACCTTCCCGATGTCATGCGCGAATATTTTACCGACGGGACAGACTTTGGCGTTCAAATGACCTACGCTGTGGAGGAAGACCAACCGCTGGGTACGGCTGGTTGTGTCAAAAATATTGCGGAATTGCTCGATCGAACTTTTCTGGTCATCAGCGGCGATAGCATCACAGACTTCGACTTGACAGAAGCTATCAAATTTCACCGCAGCAATAAATCCAAAGCTACGTTAATTTTAACTCGCGTTCCCAACCCAATGGAATTCGGGGTAGTAATTACGGAAGAAAATCACCGGATCAGTCGCTTTCTGGAAAAGCCTTCTAGCAGCGAAATTTTCTCCGATACCGTCAATACCGGCACTTACATTTTAGAACCGGAAGTATTGGACTACCTGCCGGCAAATCAAGAGTGCGACTTCTCGAAAGACTTGTTTCCGCTGCTGTTGGAAAAAAACGAGCCGATGTACGGTTACATCGCGGAGGGTTACTGGTGCGATGTGGGCCAGTTGGATGTTTACCGGGAAGCTCAGTATGACGCATTGCGGGGAAAGGTCAAACTGGATTTGAGTTACTACGACGAAGTTCGATCGGGACTTTGGGTAGGTCAAAATACTTTTATTGACGATAGCGCGATCGTCGAAGTACCTGCCATGATCGGCAACAATTGCCGAATTGGAGCCCGAGTTAAAATTAACGCGGGTTCAGTAATCGGAGATAATGTGACAGTCGGGGCTGATGCTAACATTAAACGTCCGATCGTCTGGAATGGAGCAATTATCGGCGAAGATGCTCATCTCAGGGCCTGCGTGATTTGCCGCAGTACCCGCGTAGACAGGCGCGCCCACGTCCTCGAAGGTGCTGTCGTCGGTTCAATGTCCATTGTCGGAGAAGAGGCGCAAGTCGGCCCTAGCGTGCGAGTCTGGCCGAGCAAAAATATTGAATCCGGCGCTCTGTTGAATCAAAATTTAATTTGGGGAGAACAAGCTAAACGGAATTTGTTCGGCCAGCGGGGCGTTCAAGGACTGGCCAATGTGGATATTACCCCGGAATTTGCCGTTAAATTGGGCGCGGCTTACGGCTCAACTTTGAAACCAGGGGCTTCGGTATCGGTTTCTCGGGATCAGCGCAGTATTTCGCGGATGGTTTCGAGATCTTTGATTGCGGGTTTGATGTCGGTGGGAATTAATGTAGTCAATTTGGAATCGACGGCAATTCCGATCGCGCGCACGGTTTCGTCTACGATCTCAATTGCTGGCGGCATTCACGTTCGGATTTCGCCCGATCGCTCCGACCACATTTTAATTGAATTCTTCGATATCAAAGGTATCAATATCACTAAAGCTGCGGAGAAAAAAATCGAGGGCGCTTATTTTAAGGAAGATTTACGCAGGGCTCTGATTCCCGAAATTGGAGATATGTCGTACTTTAACCAAGCACTCGACGTTTACAACCGGATGTTTGAGCGGCAGATGAATGTTGAGGCAATTCGCTACAGCAATTCTAAGGTGGTGATCGATTACGTTTACGCGGTTTCCGGAGCAATTCTGCCACAAATGCTCGCCAAATTCGGCTGTGATGCGGTGGTACTCAATGCCAGTCTCAAGCAGACTTCTCTGAGCAACGGAGAACGGGAATATTTGCTCGACCAACTCGGCCGGGTGGTAAAAGCACTCAGCGCTAATTTTGGCGTGCAGGTGTCTGCGAACGGCGAACAGCTCATTTTGGTAGACGAGTCGGGAATAGCGATTCGTGGGGAAATGCTGACGGCGCTGATGGTAAATTTGATGCTGACTTCCCATCCCAGAGGTACAGTAGTAGTACCGGTGAATGCGTCTTCTGCGGTGGAGGCGATCGCCCGCCGCTATCAAAGCAAGGTAATCCGCACTAAGGCAAACCCAAGTGCATTGATGGAAGCCTCTAACAGGAACCCGAATGTGGTTTTGGGCGGTAGCGGCAATATGGGTTTTATTTTCCCGCAATTGCATCCGGGGTTTGACGGAATGTTCTGCATTGCTAAAGTGATAGAAATGATGACGATTCAGGAGCGATCGCTCGGACAGATCAAAGCGGAACTTCCCCGCGTCACCCACCGCAGTTACAGCGTCCGCTGTCCTTGGACGGTAAAAGGTTCGCTCATGCGGCATTTGGTAGAAACTCATTCGCCCGATCGTTTAGAATTAATAGATGGAGTGAAGATTTTTAACTACAGCGACGACAATTGGGTATTAGTTTTGCCCGATGCTAGCGAACCCACCGTTCATATCTTCGCCAACAGCGAGGACAGAGATTGGGTATCTGAAACTTTGAAAGAGTACCGCGCCCTCGTTCACGATTTTGTGACCCAAAGCGAAGAGGCGGTTCGACAAGATAAATTTGGTAATGGGTAATTGGGAATTGGGAATTGGGAATTGGGAATGGGTAATCGGTAATGGGTAATCGGGTATTATATTATGTCCGGTTATGCAACGATAATTCAGTTCTTAGTAAGGACTTTAGTCCTTATTAATTCATATATAAAGAGAGGACTAAAGTCCTCACTACAAACCCTCGCTTTCCCAATGACTAATTCCCTCTTTGCCCAATTCCCTCTTTGCCCAATGCCCAATTCCCAATTCCCAATTCCCAATTCCCATTTAAGTTATGAATAGCTGCATTTTAATGGCGGAAATAATTCAACAACCGCAACTCCGTTATACTCCAGACAATCAACTTCAAATCGCTGAGATGCTGGTGCAGTTTCCAGGGTCGAGACCTGAAGATCCGCCAGAACATTTGAAGGTGATAGGATGGGGCAATTTAGCTCAAGAAATTCACGACAAATATCGCGAGGGCGATCGCGTGATTATTGAAGGGCGGCTGGGTATGAATACGATCGACAGAGATGGTATCAAAGAAAAGCGCGCTGAACTGACAGCCCAAAGAATTTACACTCTCGGCGCCGATGCTATGAGCGCTGCACCCGCAGCTAGAACCGCCCCCGAACCCGCTCAAATTCGCGACACCGCCCCGGCTAATGTGCCGAGCAATGTGGTTCCCATGAGTTCCCGAGGCCGCAGTTCTAACAGCGCTCCAGCCCCTGCTAACCGCCCGTCTAGTTCGGATTGGAACTCGCATCAGTCTTCGGACTCCGATCGCAAGTCTGGTTCCTCTAACGAAGCTGACAATCCCGATTACGATCCGATTCCGTTTTAAGAGCCGATTCCGTTTTAAGAGCCGACGGCGAATAGATCCGACGGCGAATAGATCCGACGGCGGTTGAAACCGCGTCTACACAGGCAAAACCCGCCTCCGCGGGTTGAAAAACGGGTGGTTAAATTTACGTTATTTTCTTCAGTCTGCGGAGGCAGACTTCGTTTTTGTAGACGCGGTTTCAACCGTACGTCATCGTTTGTAGACGCGGTTTCAACCGTACGTCTTGGTTTGTAGACGCGGTTTCAACCGTACGTCATCGTTTGTAGACGCGGTTTCAACCGCCGTTTGATCCGATCGCACAATTTCCCGATCCGATCGCACAATTTCCACCCCAAAAACGCGAGCAAACTCAGCAACAACGATCGCCCTAACTCGATCGACCTCAATCCCCGGAATAAACTGCTCTAAACTACCAATCGGTCGATCGGGAATCCCGCAAGGTACAATTTGCCCAAAACCTGCCATATCCGGGCAAACATTCAAAGCAAAACCGTGCATCGTAATCCAGCGACTGACTTTAATGCCGATCGCACCCACCTTGCACCCATCCACCCAAACCCCAGTCATTCCCGGAACCCGCGAACCCTTCAGCCCGCAAACTTCCAGCACTCCCAAAAGCACTTCCTCCAACTGTCGCAAATACCAGTGCAAATCCTGCTGGTGGCGGCGCAAATTTAAAATAGGATAGCCCACCAACTGGCCAGGACAATGGTAAGTCACCTCCCCGCCCCGCTCAACTCGGTGCAACTCCGCATGAGTTTGGCTCGGGTCAAACTTCAGAAATTCCAACTTCGATCCCAGCCCCAAAGTGTAAACCGGCGGATGTTCCAGCAAAATCAGCACATCCGGCAAATCGGGATTGTCCCGGCGTTCTTGCACGAGTTTTTGCTGGATTTCCCAAGCTTGGGAGTAGGGTACTTGTCCCCAATCGAGGAGCAAGCACGGTTCGGGGATCGCAGGTTGATGAATGAGAGGGGAAATCATGAAAAAAATCAACAGTGTTTTTACGGAATATTTACGCAGTTAAAATCAAGAATTGTCAACATATGAAAAAAGATTTGGAAGATAAGTGTTTTCTAGAATACATAGTGCTATTGTATAAACTATACCCACGTTACAGAAGGGAGGGAGCTCTATGAAGCTTGTTATCCAGGGTAAAAATATAGAAATCACCGATGCCATTCGCGAGTACGTCAATCAAAAAGTTGAAAAGGCAGTTAGCCATTTTCAAACTTTGACGACGGAAGTGGATATTCATCTATCGGTGGCTCGTAACCCCAGGATCAATCCTAAGCAGACTGCTGAGGTGACTATCTATGCTAACGGCAGCGTGATTCGGGCTGAGGAAAGCACGGAAAGCCTGTATGCTAGCATCGATTTGGTCGCAGACAAGATAGCTCGTCAACTGCGGAAATTTAAGGAAAAACGCCACGACAACAAGACCCAGAGTAGTGCCAAAACGGTTACGGCAGTTGAAGAACATCCTATAGTAGCAGATTTGATTGGCGATCGAACTCCCGAACTTCCACCCGAAGTAGTACGGACAAAGTATTTTGCCATGCCTCCAATGACTGTGCAAGAAGCTTTAGAACAATTGCAGATTATCGACCACGATTTCTATATGTTTCAGAATGCAGAAACAGGCGAAATTAATGTGCTTTACGAACGCAAGAGTCAAAGCGGCTATGGAGTTATCCAGCCTCGCAATGCTAACGGCCACGGTAATAGTAAGAATGGCAAAACCGCCCACAACGTAGCACATGAAAAATCAGGTGCTGCGAAAGGTTAGATAATTGCTAATAGCAAAGAGAGGACTAAATTCCTCTCTTTGTCTTACTCTTCCTCTGTGTTCTCTGCGCTCTCTGCGGTTAAATCAATCCGATCCAATCATATCTAACCTTTAATACCTTCCAAAGTTTTGAGAGACTCAGCAACGTGCGCCTTAAAATCCAGCATTGAGTCAAAAATATGCTTGACAACACCTTGTTTGTCAATGACGTAAGTGACTCTACCGGGCATAATCCACATGGTAGCTGGAACCCCGTACAATTGCCGCACTTTATTGCCAGTATCGCTCAACAATGTGAAAGGTAACTGATATTTGGTAGCAAATTTTTGGTGAGACTGCTGCGAATCATCGCTAATCCCAATTACTTCTGCACCTGCGTCTTTGAAAACTTCATAACTATCACGAAAAGCGCAAGCTTCCGCAGTACATCCGGGCGTGTCATCTTTGGGGTAAAAGTAGACGATGACATTTTTTTTGCCTTTAAAATCCTTGAGACTGACTGATGAGCCAGTTTGAGATAATAAGCTAAAATCCGGTGCGATGTCTCCTACTTTGACAGTCATATTTATTTAAGTGAGTGTTTTGTTTATTGATTATTATACAGTCTCAGTTACGTTCAATACTTCTCTTACCTTATTCAAAAAAGCCAGCGAATTAAAAGTAGCACTACCACCAGCGTGAGTGAATTCAGATAAAGCACCAACTGAGTCATTGCCAATAATGCGATCGAACGGATCTAACTTGAGACTGATTTTTTGACGAGCTTCGTACCGAGAAAAGTGAAATATTGTCAAATAGTGTAGCAAAGTATCTTTAATTATACCATCATAAATCAAACCTTGACGAATATCTTCATCGTCTAGGATACCTTCATAAATATTCAATAGCGTCGAATAGGAAATCACTCCATTATAAAAGTTCTTATCCCCTTGTTCAACTTTAATCCCGTTAAACAAATTAAAAAACACAATAGCTTGTTTCCTCCTATCCGAAAACAACTCGGCAAGCTCTGCTGTATCTTGAATATAAAAAGATTCTCCCCGATGCTGTTTGGGACTATGTACATAATATTTGTCACAAAATACCGGGTAAATCCTAACATCTTCCCGTTCTCCTTTCAAAACTCGGATGATATCTTTCGACATAAAAAATAATTTATCATCTCCATCATTTTGAGTAATATGCAGCGTACTCATATAAGGTGCTTGAGATATATATAAAAATTTTCGATACCCTCTATTATATAACTGACTAACAATATCTGCGAGAATTAAAGGCTGAGTATAAAGACGCTGAAGGCTGTAATTTTCCGAGAAAGTTTTCAGCATTCCCACCTGAATAGTACCATCTTCTTGACACCTAATTCCGGTGACTTCGCCAAAAAAACAGGCTTTTCTGCGATCGCGCCTCCCGCCATTTTTCCCATCGCTATCCCTAGTCGATACTGTAATAATTGCTAAATTATCCAATTCTGGAGATAACTGTACATTGTTAAATCGAAACTTTTTAGGCAGGATTGAATACAGGGAACTCAAACCATTTTTGGCTGTCAAATGATACTTGTCACCCAGAATGCGAAATCCTTGGGAATTCGATCGGTGTTTTTCGCTCAAAATGTGAGATAATACTTTAGAAAGGTATGCCATAAATTTTTCTGAAGGCGAAGGGTTTTCGTGGTAGCCTTCGTGAAGTCTTACCATCGGCACAAATAAATTATTGGGTAATTTTTGTAACAAGATTCCTAGGGAAATATATGACATCAGCGAAATAGCAAACTTGTAAACAAACGTTGCTTGTCTTTGCAAGCCTCCATTGCTGTCTAAACGTCGGTTGTTGTAGGGAAAAACCACGGATTTATGCTGAAAACTTTTATAAAAAACATCTCTAGAGCGATCGGCTTTAGGAATCCAAAACACTGGTAAAGCCTTAATACCTTTAATATTGTATTCCATGCTGAAACTTTGGGATTCATCAGTTGAAAAATAGCGAATATCTTCAATTTTAATACAGACTGGTAATTGACAAATTGCTCTTTGATTAACATTAGGTTTTTCCACAGAAATATACTGAAGTGTTTCCTTCGGATTGCGCCCCACAACCTCATTGAAAAATTTTCCGGTTGTTAAGATACGATCTATATTGTGAAGCAGACCTCTTTTGATCGAAATCAGTCGCGATTCTGTGCGAGGTGATAAAATAGTTTTATCTAAGATATATTTTTGCAGTAATTGCTTAAGACAGTTAATTTTATAATCGACATTAATTTCTTGAAAACGCTTAAAAAATTTGCAAAAAAGCACCTTTTTATGCTCTTCGTTAGAACTTTGTAATATCGGTAAAACTACTCGCTCAAATCCTGCGATCGGATCGTATTCTAATTCTAATTCTGGGTTGTAATCGGCTGCTAGGGGGTTTTGAGATGATGCAAAGACAAAGTGATACAAAAATGCTGTTTTTAATGCCTTGCGGAAGAAGGTTTCATGATTGGCTGGTTCCTCCAAAGCGGCGAGATGTTCCTCGCTGTCGGGATTTAACAAATTAAGATAGTAGTCGAATACCCGATCGCCTCCCCGCGATTGCACAGGATTGCCAAACTTGAGTTTGAGGCCAAAAATAAATTGGCGATCGCCCCCAGCATCATCCGTAGTTTCTCCCAGACTACCTGCTATAATCGGAACGATCGGTAAATAATCGAAAGCTTCCGATCGCGAAAACATATCTTTGTAATTAACCGGAGTTTTCTGATAGCTAACCAAGTAGTCACCATCAGGTTTATTGACATCGTTGATATATCCTTCTATTAACCTCAAACGCCGGATTAAATCTTGGAGATAAATCAAACCTCGCCTATTTTCTGTAGTTGAATCAATATTTTCTAAAAGATACTCCAAGTAAGTAATTTTCGCTTCTTTCTTCAGTTGTCCCAGAGTTTCCCGATCCACAACTCTAATCAGTCGGTGAAAATCAGAAGTTTCATTTTCTACCATTTCTTCAAGCAGGAAATTAAGTTCTTCCTTCTCCTCTTGATTTCCAGTATTTTCAGCAATATAACTCTTTAAACCTGCTTGCAATTCTTCTTGGAAAATATCTACATTGCGGATCGAAATAGTTACTTTATGAAACTTCAGCAGCGAATCATAATTAGAGTCTAAGCATTCCAAACTCAGCTTCTGTTTCTGTAAATCTTTATAGAAATTATCAAAGTCATACCTTAAACCTAACTGAGTTCCCTTACCTTTAAAAGACTCTAGCGGACTAATTAAACTAACTACAAATTGGTCAATTGTAACACTATCTCCCAAAACAGATTGTACTTTTCGGCGCAAACAAGCCTCAATTTCCCTAACTTGACTCCGAAAGCGCACCTCAACTTCCGGTAAGAAATTCACCGTAGCATAATCTGCTTGATTCTCACAATTACCCAAAGGATTTTGTACTTCTTTGCAAGTAGCGACTTGATTAGCAAGTGTATCAATATCTATTAGCAAACGTTTGCGATCGCCCGAAATGCTAAATGGGTTATTTCCCTGCAAAACTTCTAAAATTTTGTCCAGCAAATCGCCATAATCTACCGTTACTAAATCGCTATCATCTAATCTTAAAACGTTCACCCTGTCAACCCCCGATGTCAGATTTCCTTAGACAAAACCAAATTGAGTACATTCAACTCATTGGAACTCAAAAGATACTTATCCGTAAATATCTTTTCCCTAATCTGTTCTAAACTGTAGCTTCTAAATACAACAAATGGGAAATCTTGATATTTATCTCCTATAGGCAAAACATTACCAACAGGATACAGCGCCTTAATATATTGAGTCAAGATATTTCTAAAATCTTGATATTTCTGTTCTTGGGGGTTACTAGCAAAATATTCCCTGAATACTTCCCCAGCAATAAACGCAAATAATGGTAAGGCATAATACCGATCCTTGCGCTGACTGCTTTGCTCAAATCTCTGTGTCTTATCAACAGAGTTTGTTAGTTCTTTTACTAACTCCATCGCATCTTTAATCGCAAATTGTAAATCCTCTGAATAAGCACTAGCATAACTAATTATCTGCATATTATGCCAAAGTTCACTATTAGCATTTTTGGCTATTGTTGCCAGAGGCATAATGTAGGTTTCTTCCAAAGTTTGCGATGCGATCGGTACAACTAACAAACCGCCACTCATATATCCCATTTCCAAGTTATTCAGATTCAATAACTTCTCGAAACTTTCACTTACTAACTGGGAAAATCCATTGTTGAAAAAATCACGCTGCGAAAGATATGAAGTCTGAGATTTACTATTAGACTCAACATTCTCTCTCAGTGTAAAATCAGCTTGACCGAGTAAATCTTCTAGACTATCATAGACTTGTGGTAAACGCCGATCGCTCCTATTCTTCCTGTGCTCGCTCTTCAACTTATCGATTAAGTTTTTCATTTGGGATGAGAATGTTTCACCAGCAGCAAACACAGACTTACCGCCGATGGGTATGATGATAAACTTATCTGAACCAATTTGCCCGCAACCATAAATTCGCGTCATTATAGATGCTTTCAAAATCAACAGAATATTTAAAAGACTCAGTTTACTTTCCTGTATCGATATCTCTTTATTATCTTCAAAATACACTACCCGATCGCCCAAATAGAAAATCAATTCTTTGTCCTGATTATCAATCTCATCCTTTCCGCGCCCCCGATAAATTACCTGAATCAATTCCATCAGATTTTTCTCTATTTCAAACCTCGGAATCTCAACCAAAATGTGTTTTGCCTTGGGAAAAGATAGCCCGCGACTACCTGAAGCAGTCATAAATACTACTTTCGCATCTTTTTTCCATTTTTGAACTAACTCTTTTTCCTCCTCACCAATATTAGCGTGTATTTCGATATAATCTGTCCCTTTTTCAAACTTACCCCGATGTTCTCTAATCTTGTCTATCAAATTACCCAGTTTTTGTTTATCTTGAATATAAACTATCACTTGTTCAACATCAGAGCGTTGTAACAGGGCTTCTATATCTTGTAAAATTTCGCCTTGTACTGTCTTGGTTAAATCAGTTTCTCTATCTAGCAAAGTATCTTCACTAAACTTGCAAGATTCAATGAAAACTTTGTATGTTATGCTTAAGCTTTTAGCAGGATAGGAGTTAGTGTTAATCACAGTTGCGTCAGTATCTTTAAACTTAAAATTCTCCACTGACAGAGGCGAACCTGGATTTTTAGCTTTCCGAAAATAGATTTTATCCGGTTCAGCAGAGGTATCGCTTAGGTGTTGGCTAATTACAGCTTTGTCAACGATAGAAGCATCTGCAACGATCACCTTTGTATTAAACCCGTGAGCATTATTTTTCAATTCATAGGTGTTGAGGATATTGTTGATGCCATTTAAGAATTCTACACCTCCCTCGTCTCCCGTAATCTCATCGATCATGATAAACAAATGCTTGATGCGACTGGAGATGTCTTTCATGCGATCGGGAAGCACTTCACCTAGCTTTGTGTTGTAAGCATTCCTAAAAATTTTTTCAAAATGTTTTAATGTATCGCCCGCATCAGTTTTCTTTAAAGATTGGATGGAAACAGTCGCGACAATATTGTTGAAATCTTTAGTATCAATCAGGGTAGAAATGGCTTCACAAATGCTGTTAAGTACGCCCTTAGTATTCCGTCCACCATCTTCAATTACATTTTCTGTTTGTCTCTTGAGTCGGTCCGATCGCCTATTTTGACGCTTAGTTTCTCTGCTATCTTGAAAATTAACAACTTGTAATCCAAATTTTCCATGCCGTTGATTCGAGAGATACTGGACAGTATATTTATGACCGCTATCTTTAATTAAATCGCTATAGGTATTAATTGCTAATATTTTATCATTCCATAAATCCTCAGTACCAGGTTTTTTGAACTTGTCGATAATATCCAGATTTACCTGCTTCCTGGGACTGACATAAAAGAATAGAAATCCATCGTTTACATGATCTGTGAGAAATTTGGCGATCGCAGTCGTCTTCCCAATACCAGGATTTCCAGTCAAAAAGATATAAGTAGCAGCAGATTCCAGGGCTTTTTCAATTAGCTTAGCGTGAGCATTCCGCAAACTCAAACCTCCGCTCAATCCCAACTGCTGCATCAATTCATCCGGCACAATTCCTGCTGAATTGACAAACCCCTCAAGTCGCTCTGGGTGGCGCACAACATTGATTTTATCCGCAGACATTGCTAATATATCGTCAACAAGCTTTTTTCCTTGATCGAAGCTGTAGCAAGCACTCCGCTTGATTTTATTTAAAACTAATTTGCGGGCATCGACGATTTCTTGAGGACTCGAATCATACTTATAAATCGAGTAACAAGTTTTCAAAACATCTAAATTTTCGGGGCGGACAGACATAGTGCTAATTCCGCGATCGCTATATCCCACCGCATTAAATATTAGTCGCGAATCCTCAGCAAGTATCCCTATTTCTCGGAGAAATTGATAAAAACTATAAGCATAACCGCCAGCTTGAATTGATTTAGCACTCTCCTTATCATCATACTTAAAAGCAGTAAAATAGCTCTTCAAACCTTCCGAAAATTCAACATCACAACTTTCAGTATCTATGCGAAGTTTAGAAAACACACTTTTTGAGCGCAAATAGTTAATATCTCGTCTCAACAAACGCCGAATAATCTCCAAATAGTCCAGATTCGTCACATCCTCAGATGTCCTAATCGAAAACACCGACAAATCTACACACAAAATTCTAAATTGCCTACCATATCGTAGGAATATTAGAGTATCAGCTCTCAGAAACTCGCCTTTCCCTTTGTAACTTCCAATATATTGAGAAATATTATCAATCTGGTCAAATTGAGATATAACTTCTCCACACCACTGTTCATAACCTTTAGCGTAAGTACCAATACTGCTCTCATCGCAAAAACAGGATTGGTAATACAAAATTTCCAAATGTCGTAGTTTATTTGTCTCATTCCAACCTGTAGATTGTAGGTACTCTCGAAAAAAGTTTAAACCTGATAGAAAGCCTTTTTGTAGGAAAAATGTACTCCACTTTTCAGCCATCTTTCTTTCCAGGGGACTGGTTATTTTATCGGTGATTTTTCTCAGCATCTTCGGGAATTTTAACTCCTGCAATTCCTGAAGGTACAAGTTTCCAAAGTTATGCTTAATTTGCTTCTCTTTAATACAAGCAAGAATCCCAATATTAAACCCAACTTCAAACAAACGCCCCAAATCTTCTGCTATTTTAGATTTCATGACTGCGTGCCTCCTGTTGGTGTATTTAAAACTTCTTTAACTTTAGTCAAAAATGCCAAGGCATTAAACTCTGCAACTCCTCCCATATGCTTGTAGAGAGATAGTTTACCTACAGACTGATCTCCTATCAGGTTTTCGTAGGGGTCTAATTTAAAACTAATTTGAGCGTTTTTACCACTTGCTTTTTCGTAGCGAGAAAAGTGGAACAAGGTCAAATACTGCAAAATGTCATTTTTTAATTGAGTATTAGAAATCAATCCTTGATGGATATGTTCATCATCCAGTATATCTTGATAAATATTTAACAAGGTGGCATAGGAAATTACACCCCTATAATTACGTTCTGCTTCTGAGCCGACTACCAAACCATTAAACAAATTAAAAAATACCACAGAGCGTTTGCTGGGGTCTTTGACTAAAGCGGTTAACTCCAATGTATCCTGAATGTATAAAGAATTTACTCCCAATCTTTCTGACAGTTTAACTGCATAGTATTTGTCAAAAAACATCGGGTAAATTTTGATATCATTGTAGTTTTCTTTAAAATATTTAATCACATCTTTCGACATGAAAAATAAAGCATCTTCTTTTTGTGTCATGTGCAAGGTACTAGAATAGGGAGCTTTGGCTATGTAGAGAAAGTGTCTGAATCCCAATTTGTAAACTTTCCCTATTTCATCTCGCACCACAGTGGGTTCTTTAAACATCTGTTCGTGTTCGTAGGTTTCCGAGAAGGTTTTGAGCAATTGTAGCCTGACAGAACCATCTTTTTGACGAATTGCACCGACAATTTCTCCTTGCAAATTCGATAGCTTTTGGTTGCTATTCCACCTAGCATCACTCTCGCGACTGGAAACTATAACTATAGCCAGTTTGTCGAGTTCTTTTGGAGAATCTGACTGCTTGGCAAAGGTAAACTTTTTAGGCAATACAGAATATAGAGAACTCATTACATTGGGAGCTTTGTATTCTATATTTCTGATATCAATACCCTGAGAATTAGAACGATGTTCTTCATTTAGTAAATGCGATAACCTTTTAGATAAAGAACGCATGAACTCTTCTACGGGCGAATCTGACTGTTGATTGCTCAGTTGCAGTCGCAGTATGGGAATGAATAATCTACTCTGTTTTTCCAATAACAGTTTGAGGCAAGTATAGGCAAGTATATCGAAGGTAAATCGATACACAAAACTTTTTTTATTATCCCATTTGTTGCTAGCAAGACTGTAGGTAAATTCGACTAGCTTACGCTGTTGATAAAACCGATTATATATAGTTGTACACTGTTGCTCAGTTGGTCTCAGCAACACTGGCAGAGCTTTTACACCTGTGACATCATACTCCATACTAAAGCTTTGTAGGTCGTCACTAGCAAAATAATGAACATCACTAATTGCGATTTTAGCTGTGAGAGTACATAGGGAATTTTCACTAGCCTTTGCTTGACCAATAGCTATATATTTTAATACTTCTTTGGGCTTGGTTCGTAGCTCAGGCTTGAAAAATGTAGAGGTTGTAGAAATATTGTTGATACTATTATCTAAAATGTTTTTTCTGACCGAAATGTGAAGCGGAAATTCTTTCGGTGAATGCTTGTGTTTCAGAATTTTTTGTAGGAGATTCTTGAGAGTGTCTATTTTAGAGGCAACATTATATTGTTCAAAACCTTTTTTGATCCCTCGCAAAAGTTTTTGCTTTGATACTTCATCAGAACCTTTGAAGATTTTTAATACTTTTTCCTCAAATACTGGAATTGGATCGTATTCTAAGTCTGAGTTAATTGTATAACCCTCTGATGACGGGTCTTTTGCGGCAAAAACGAAGTAGTACAAAAATACTAACTTCAATAGCTTTCTGGCGAAAATCTCTTTTCTAGCAGGGTCGGCAAGTTCGGCTTTATGTTCCTCACTTTCAGGGTCAAGCAGATTGAGGTAATACTCAAAGACTGTTTTGCCGCCATAGGCTTGAACTGGGTTATTAAACTTAAGCTTGAGTCCAAAAATAAACTGGATATCTCCTTTGTTTTCGTCTTTGGTTTCTCCTAAATATCCTTCTATTTTGGGAATAATTGGCAACATATCAAAGGCTTCAGCACGAGCAAAAGCATCTGCATAGTTCAAGTCAGTGCCGGCATAGTTCACTAAGTAATCGCCATCGGCATTTTTGACTATATATTCATCAATCTGTTTGAGACGCTGAATTAGGACTTTTAAATAAATTAAACCCTCGGCATTGAATGGGTTATTGCTGGTGCTAATGTTGTCTTGCAGAAATTCTAGATAACATATCTGTGCTTGCTTTTTGAGTTTGCCGATAGTTTCGATATCTACAAATTCTTTGAGTCTGTAGAAATCTGATTTGGCATCTTCTTCTAAATCTTGAAGAATAAAATCTAATTCGTCGCGATCGCTCTCACTAGCGCTAGCAAACTGAGATTTGATATAATTTCCTAAGCCTTGTTTTAGCTCGGTGTTAAATGTACTGGTATTTCCAACGGTGATAGTTAGTTTGTGAAATTTTAGCAGTTCTTTGCTGCTAGGATTTTTTGTGATACTCAATCGCTGCTTTTGCAACCCGGAATATTTGCCAAAGGGATAGCTAAAGTCTAAATTGGCATAATTATTTTTAAACTTTTCCAAATCTGTAATTAAGTTGGCAACAAATTGTTCGATCGCAAGCTGTGGGTTTTGTTGATTAATTGCAGATTCCAGTCGAGTTTTTAAACTATTTTTGATTTTGGTAATTTGATTGGGAAAGCGTTCTTTGAAGCCGGGAGTAAAGTTGACTGTGGCGGTACGAGCACCGCGTTCGGAAGCACCTAAAGGATTTTCTACTCCCAAACCTGCGACTGCTTCGGCGATGCTGTCAATGTCGATGATTAACCGATCGCAATTACCATGTATCTTAAATGGATTCTGAGTCTCCGGCTTCTCTAAAATTGCTAAAATCTTGTCCAATAAGTCACCACAGTCAACGGCAACTAAATCCCCGCCTGTTGTTCTTAGGGTATTCACTCTGCAACCTCCTCGCACCGCTTGACAACTTATGCAATTCAGCTATGTTAGCCCACATTGATTCATTAGTCAAGCAAGTTGATTTCTGTATTTACTAGCCAAACAATTCTTAATTTCTCTGTCGCTTCAAAAAGCTTGAATCCACTCTTTCACTTGGTACTCAGTCCAAACCTTATTTACCCAATAGGGATCGGCTTCAACTAATTTTCGCACAGCCGCCTCATCTTCTGCTTCGTAAATTGCAAAAACTTTGCTTAAATCTTTGGTTGGCCCGATCGCAATTAACACTCCCGATTCTTTCTGTTTGGCAAGTCCGGCTAAATGAGCGTCTCGAAATGGAGCACGTTTTTCGAGGACATCTTCGCAGTAACTTCCCCACATTACATATTTGGTCACGGTTTTGAGCCTTGGATGAATTTATTTGAAATTTATTGTACAATAAGTGTAGCAGGATTTGATAATTTTTTTTAGGATAAGATTGATTGACTACAGAGGGTGCTGAGGGCGCTGAGGAAGAGAGGGGAGAAAGAGAGACGTTTGTTAAATAGGAGGAGATAACTATGACTTTACTAGACCTTCGGCTGCTAACGGTTCAAGAATATGACCGGATGACGGAAATTGGTATTTTTGATGAGGATGAACGGGTAGAATTACTAGCAGGACAGATAGTAAAGATGGCCGCAAAGGGAACAGCACACGGTGCGGCGGTAAAACGAACAGAGAAGCTACTGGAAAACCGTTTGGGAGAGAGGGTTTTGGTGCGACTGCAAGACCCTGTTCGGCTCGATAATTACTCGGAACCTGAACCGGATATTTCTGTAGTTATACCAGATCCACTTTACTATGAAGACCACCATCCAACGCCATCGGAAATTTATCTGATTGTGGAAGTTGCGGATACTACGCTGAGAACGGATTGCGGGATTAAAGCGAAAATTTATGCTGAGTCGGGGATTGCTGATTATTGGGTTTTGGATGTGAATAATCGGCAACTTCATGTTTTTCGAGAACCGAGTCAGGATGGTTATCAAAGTATAGCAGTTCTTGGGGATGATGCGAGTATTTCTCCTTTGCAATTTCCTGATGTTTCGTTTATGGTTCGGGATATGTTGCGTCCTTTAGTTACAAATTGAATTTCCCGGCGGTTGGAAACCGCGTCTACACAAACAAAACCCACCTCCGTGGGTTGAAGGAAGTTAGCCGTAGGGTGTGTCGCCATCAAAAATCCCTCACTAAATATCGAAAATCTCATGGCGACGCACCCTACAATTAGCTTCTCAAACTAACGCCGAATTTCTCGACTAAAACATCGCGGACTTTTTGTTGGGCTGGTTCGACATCGCTTTCGCTGAGTGTTCGATCGCCCGATCGATAAACCAACCGAAATGCTAAACTACGTTGTCCCGCCGGTACGTTTTCGCCGCGATACTCGTCGAAGAGTTCCACGGAATCCAGCAAACTACCCGCCGCCTGCTTCATCGCGCCCTGCATCTCAACTACCGGAACTTCCACCGGCGCGAAAAATGCGATGTCTCTGTCAGAAGCCGGGAAACTCGAATAACCTGCGAATTTGCGAGTCGAGTTGTGCGTTAGCGAAGCCCTCGTAGAGGATCGACCTAACTCACCCAACAACACGCCTAAATCTAATTGAAACACATAAACCTGTTCCGGCAAACCCTTTTCCTGCTGTAATTGCGGGTGTAGCTGTCCGAAAACTCCCAACCGTTTCCCGTTTAACGATAGCGCGGCTGTGCGGCCAGGATGCAGGCGTGGATTAGAGGAATCGCTTGCATATTCCACAGCCAAACTCAACTGCTGAAACACACTTTCTAGGACACCTTTCGCTTCAAACCAAGTCAAAGGTCGATCGCGCCCACCTTGCTGCCATTTCCACACAGTCGGGTCGCCGCCAATAATCCCCGCTACGGCGTCTGCTTCTTTCTTCGCATCCCCTTCTTTCCAAAAAATGCGTCCGACCTCAAAACCGTTGAGCGCGCCGTTTCCTTGCTCCAAATTGTACTGGAAAGCATCGATCGAACCCGACAGCATTTCCGTCCGCAAAGCCGAATACTCAACAAACAGCGGATTCGCTAGCACAACTTGATTGTCTCCCTCGGTTTTCACTAAGGAATAGTGCATCAACTCTGTTAAGCCTGCCGCCCGAAAAGCCGATCGCACATTCCGTATTTGCGCGTATTCTGGAGATAGATAACCAGGTTCTGTTTCGCTAGGCAAAGTATCGCAGAAATTGTCGTAACCGTGGAGTCTCGCGACTTCTTCGATTAAATCAATTTCCCTTTCTAAATCCCGGTAGCGGTAAGGCGGAACAGTTATCGCAAATACTCGTGCTTTTTCCGTCGCAGCCACTTCGCAGCCCAGGGCTGTGAGGATATTTTTTACTTCCTCCGGTTCCAGATAGGGAGAACCGCCGGTTGCTCCTCTTTTTAACTGTCCTAACACCAAGTTTATGCGATCTAGACGCAATTCGATCGATCGCGAAAAACTCATATCTTCCCCCGAACTCGCCGTTTTCTGCACCGTCGCAGTCCCGCCAGCCAACTGCAAAATTAGGGCAATAGCGCGATCGCACGCCGTCGTCAAAGCTGCCTGATTCACACCCCGTTCGTAGCGGATCGAAGCCTCACTCCGCAGGCCTTGGGCGCGGGCAGAACGCCGAATCGTTGCTTGGTCGAAAATGGCAGCTTCTAAGACTAAATTTTGCGTACCTTCGTGCACTTCCGTGTCTTCGCCACCCATTACCCCAGCTAAGGCTACGGGTTTGTCACTAGCAGTAATTAACAGGTTTTGAGGTTGCAAATTGCGGTTTTGTCCGTCCAAGGTTTTGAAGGATTCGCCTGGTTTGGCAAAGCGCACGCCGATGCTGATGTCAGAAGTACCGGTGAAAGATTGCAGTCGATCGCGATCGAAAGCGTGCAGCGGTTGTCCCCATTCCAGTAAAATGTAATTAGTGACATCAACCACATTACTAATCGATCGCACTCCCGCCGCCTGCAACCGCTGTTGTAACCAAGCCGGAGACGGTGCAATTTTTACCCCTGAAATTTCGGTACCAATATAAATCGGGCAGCCTTGCAGTTCCGATATTTCTACTGCCAAATTCGGACTTTTTTCGCCATGAATCGCCACATCATTAGTTGTCGGAATTCTCAAACTTGCGCCAGTTAGTGCCGCCACTTCCCGGGCTACACCCACCATGCTTAAAGCATCTGCACGGTTCGCAGTTGCTGTCAAGTCTAGAATCACATCATCTAAACCTAAAAGCGGACGAATATCGCTGCCTAATTCGGGATTTTCTAGATCAAAGATATGAATTCCTGCTGATTCCTTCAACAATCCCAATTCGGCGAGAGAGCAAATCATTCCTTCCGAAGGAACACCCCGCAATTTAGCAGGTTTAATTTTCAGATCTATCGTCGATAAAAAAGTACCGACAACGGCTACAGGTACATAAATATCCGCCCTCGCATTGGGTGCCCCGCACACAATATTTAAGGGTTCAGGTTTGCCGACATCAACTTGACAAACTCTCAATTTGTCAGCGTTGGGATGTTGTTCGCAGGCGACTATTTTGCCCAATACTACGCCGTCGGCCCATGCACGCCTGTCTTCGATTTCTTCGACTTCAAATCCTGCCATTGTCAGGGTTTCGGCTAATTCTTCCGGGGAACTCGTCACATCGACCAATTCCCGCAGCCAGTTTAGAGAAATACGCATAATTTTGTCAGTAGTTTGTTGTCAGTGCTCGGTAGTTATTCGTCATTAGTCTACGCCGGGGGGCTTCGACTGTGCAGTCCGAGAATTTATTCGGGAAAACTTTTCATACCATACTAACTAAAATTTGTCAAGATGATTGTGGTAGATATCAGCAAAAACGAGCGATCGCCCTTTCGATCGATGTCTGCTGTGGGATGAGTAACATTCTCAATCAGAGAATGAGGTATGCTAGAAACATCTAACAGCGCAAAAAGCACTTAAGTTTAGAAAGACTTTACATAAAAAAGGACAACTTTAGCAAGTCTTTAAACTATCTTCAAGGATAATCTACCGCAAAAACTCACAGCAACGAGATAATTAAAATAGGGAAAAGATATCGGCCTAAAAGACTTAGGTGCAATTCCAATTCGCACGCCGCAGCACGGCCCGCCGGCAACTGATAGAGCTGTATTTCTAGCAGATGCGGTTTAAGGGAATTTGTGCCCTCGAGCGATCGCCAGAGCAAAATCAGAAAAATATAGGCAAACTCAATCAACATGAGCTACTGCGTAAATCCGGGCTGTCCACATCCTCAAAACCCTCCTGACTCTATTCTCCAGTGTCAGACCTGTGGTGCGCGGTTATTGCTGCGCGCTCGCTACCAAGTCATTGAACCGTTAGGACAAGGAGGTTTTGGAGCTACATTTCTGGCAAAAGACATCTCTTTGCCAGGTCAACCGAGTTGCGTAGTCAAGCAACTCCGACCCAGTAGTTCGTCGCCGCGAGTTTTAGAAATGGCGCGGGAATTATTCAAGCGAGAAGCGAAAACCCTCGGCCAACTCGGCGATCACCCGCAAGTGCCGAGGCTGTTAGATTATTTTGAAACCGAACAGCAATTTTACTTAGTTCAAGAGTATGTTAAAGGCTCGACTTTGAAACAAGAAGTCAAACAATCAGGGCGTTTCAATGAATCAGATGTTAAAAATTTTCTATTAGAAATTCTCTCGGTAGTGCAATACGTCCACAGCCAAGGAGTAATTCACAGAGACATTAAACCCGCAAATATTATTCGCCGCGCTCAAGACAATCACTTGGTTCTGATTGATTTCGGAGCGGTTAAAGACCAAGTTAGCCAAACAATATTATTAGACCCCGCCGACCAAAGCGCCAACACGAAATTTTCAGTTGGTACGTTTAGTTTTGCTCCCCCCGAACAAATGGCGCTGCGGCCGATATTTGCCAGCGACATCTACGCCTTGGGCATGACTTGTTTGTATTTGCTGACAGCAAAGTCTCCCAAAGATTTAGATTTTGATGCGGTAACTGGCGAAATTGTTTGGCAGCCCCACGTTCAGGTGAGCCCAAATTTTGCGCGGATTCTTGAGAAAATGCTCAAGCCCATGGTCGGCCATCGCTTTCAATCGACAGGAGATGTCGTCAAAGCTCTGAATGGCGAATTTGAAGACGCAGATCTTTGCAACGGCTTGACAACTCAATTCAACGCAGGTGGCCGCACGGTTGAAGAACCAACGATATTTAATAGTGATGCTACTTCGTTGCCTTCGCCCCAGATGAAAAACGATCGAGATTTGCGATCGAAGCAAAGCATCCGCACTAGAACTTCCTTCAGTCAATCGGGAAATACAGGGATGCAGCCGAGAGTTTCCCGGACTTTGGCTGAGTCTGGCAGAACTTTCGGAACTGCGGCCTTGTCCAATGGCAATTTAGCAGGACAAAAGGTAACGAAAGCGGTTGTAAAGTGGGAAAGTAACAGCTTGCGAGCGGCATATTTTAAAGGTAAACGCGATTTTGCTGACTGCGAACTGTCGGGTTTGCAATTGCCAAAAGCGCAGTTGGCGGGGGGAAATTTTTATCAGGCTAGGTTGGTGAAGGCAAATTTGCAAGCAGCGGATTTGTCGGGGGCGAATTTGGGCCACGCGAGGTTGGTGAAGGCAAATTTGCGATCGGCAAATTTGACTGAAGCTTATTGCAGCACTGCTAATTTTGAAGGTGCGGATTTTCGAGGTGCTGATTTGACGGGCGCTTATTTGAGCAAGGCGAATTTGCGGGGTGCGAATTTGTGCGGCGCGAATCTAACTGACGCTACAGTTACTGAGGAACAACTCGCAAGTGCAAAGACAAATTGGTTGACTACTAAGCCCGATGGTAAGCGGGGTTTTGGATTTTAATAGAAGGAAGAAGGAAGTTCGGCAACGGATTCTGTAGCGGATGTAACGGATGTAACGGATGAAAGTCCGATCGAAGTTGTAAGAAGGAAAGAAGTAAGGAAGAAGGAAAAAGGAATATTTTCCTAATCTCTCTCAATCTCCTCCAATCTTCCCCAATCTCCCCCTCTCCCCCAACTGTCAACTGTCAACTGTCAACTGTCAACTGTCAACTGTTGAACCCTTCCCCCAGTCAGGTGATTCGTCTGGAGGAAGCTCGATCGCCCAAATTCGCCTAAATTAAAAAATAGCAATGGAGGATTCGATCGCACAAAAAATGAAACTGCTCAACCGCCGGACTCGTCCCCTTCTGCACGCCAGCATCCTGGCCCTGGCCTACTTTGTCACCGGAAAACTCGCAGCGTCCATACTGGGACTGGTAAAAGCCGAAGCCTCCCCCGTGTGGCCACCCGCAGGCATTGCTCTGGCGGCAGTGCTGCTACAAGGGCGACGGATGTGGCCGGGAATTGCCCTCGGTTCGGTACTGTTAAACTCTACCTTCGCCGCGGGTATACCCTCCCCCGTGATTGTGACATCCGCTTTTAGCGTCACCCTGCAAGCACTGGCTGGGGAGGCTGTGCTCGCGCGGATCGGATTTTGTACTAAGCTCGATCGACTGCGAGATGTTCTGGGTTTGGTGGCGGGCGCTGTCATCGGGTCTACTTTGCTCGGTTCTGCACTCGGCAACTTGGGTACGTGCTTTTTTGGTTGGGCTCAGTGGAGCAATTTCTCTCGCAACTGGTGGACTACGTGGCTCGGAGACGGCATGGGAATTTTAATTGTCACGCCAGTGTTGCTGACTTTACACCACGCTATTAAAAGTTTTAAATCTCCCATAAATCCTCCGATTATTACTGACTTTTTATCATTGTTTAACTGGCTAAAGTGCCAATTGCCAGTTGCTAATTATGAATCATCAATTGCTAATTATCAATCGCTAACTGCTCATTATTTAACTATATCAAATAAAGCCAGAAATCGCTATAATATTATATTTTTAATTTCTGATTATTTAGAAGCACTCATTTTATTTGTTCTGCTGTTGAGCGTGAGTTGGCTAGTTTTTTGTTGTAAAACAAAGGGGGCGAGTGCTCTTTATCCGCTGGAATATTTGCCTTTTCCTTTCATAGTTTGGGCTGCCCTGCGGTTTCAACAGCAGGGAGCAATTTTTGCTTATTCGATCGTCTCTTGCATCGCGATTTTGGGAGCTGTGCAGGGAGGCGGCCCGTTTCTGGTCAAAAGCGAAAATTTGCAACAGGCGGTTTTATTTTTACAAGCTTTTACTGCTACGATCGCCATTGTCGCCCTGATGTTGGCTGCTGCTGTCGCTGAACGCCAGCAAGCTCTGGTTGAGGTACACCGAACCGCGGCCATGTTGCGCGACGCTCACGCTAGTTTAGCTAACGCTCAGCGCATCGCTCAATTGGGCAATTGGGATTTAAATTGCGCCGCCGTCGCCACAACTACAAACTGTGCAGAAGCCGCAGCACATCATATATCCAATATCGAATTGCGGTGGTCGGATGAACTTTATCGCCTCTTGGGTTTGGCTCCGGGAACTGTGAAACCAACACCATCCGTTTTTTTGCAGGCGGTACATCCAGATGATAGAGAATTGGTGGCGCGATCGCAATGTCAAGCGATATTTGAGCGCAAATCCTATTGCATTAACTATCGAATTGTACTCGCCGACGGCTCTGAGCGCACTGTCTGCGAACAGTCGGCAATTAATTCTAACGTCATCGCCGCCACAGTCCAAGACGTTACCGATCGCCACCGCACAGAAGCGGCTTTGCGAACATCCTCGGAGCGCGATCGGTTGCTCTCAGAAATGGCCCTGAGAATTCGCCACTCCCTCGATCTCGAAGCAATTCTCAACACTACTGTTGCCGAAGTCCGGCAATTTTTCAAGGCAGACCGGGTGTTCATCGGTATTATGGACGGAGGCGGGGCAAATTTGGCTAGCCCGGCGCGCGGCAAAGTTGTTGCTGAGTCTGTCGCTGTGGAATGTCCTTCTCTTATAGGATGGGTGCTCGCTGACGAAAGTTTTATCGAAAAGCAGAAAGCTTTTTATGCTAACAACCTCGTCCGAGTAGTCTCCGATACTGCTACGGTGCAAGTCAGCAACATCATTGCCAAATTGTACAGCGACTATCAAATTCGGGCGACCTTAACTGTGCCGATCTTCCTCGGGGAAGAATTGTTCGGGATCTTGGCCGTCAACCAGTGTTCTGGGCCCCGCCAGTGGCAAGAATTTGAAATTGATTTGTTAGAAAAACTGGCTACCCAAGTCGCGATCGCCCTCTCTTCAGCCCAACTTTTGCAGCAAGTAAAAGATCTCAATGCCAACTTGGAATCTCAAGTGGAGGAACGCACCCGCCAATTGCAGCAAAAAATGCACGAACTGCAAGAAAGCAACCGCCTCAAAGATTTATTTTTGCACGCAGTTTCTCACAATCTCCGCACTCCAGTTATGGGAATGTTAATCCTGCTGAAAAATTTGCTCAACAAATCGGCCTCTGACTCTCTAGAGCATATTGCGGTTTCTCGATCGATCTTGAAGCGGATCGTTGAAGCTAGCGAACACCAGTTGAGAATGGTTAATGCCTTACTCGACGCTCACGCTAGCGAAGTTCAAGGTATTGTCCTAAATACAGTACCGCTGCATTTGCAGTCTTTAACTTCCGCAATTGTTGCTGAGTTAGAACCAATGCTGGCAAAAAATCAAGCAACTTTGACTTTGGAAATACCCGCAGATTTGCCACAAGTCAATGCCGACAGCAAACACTTGCAGCGAGTTCTGGAAAATCTCCTAACCAATGCTATCAAGCACAATCATCCGGGAGTCAATATAACTTTTAAAGCCGAGGTAATTGAAGTAGAAAAAGCACTGATTTTTGCAGAAAATACACAGGTTTTCACCTCCCGAAATAATTTCGTCGCCCGCTGTATCCCTAACCTGTCATCTGCTGCGGGCGATCGCACGGGGATGTTCGACACCCCAAAAAATCAAGAAACCCGGGCCAAATTTCACCTCGACGGCAGTTGCCAACTGCCCCGCTATCAGGGTCAAATTGGGAATACAGGTGGCAAATTGCCCGATGTCACCGTAAAAATGGTTCGCTGCACTGTAACAGACAATGGAGTCGGAATCAGTGCTAGACAGCGGGAATCTCTGTTTGAACTTTACGTTCAAGACCCCAATAGCCGACAATTAACAGGGCTGGGTTTGGGGCTTTACCTCTCCAAGCAAATTATCAAAGCTCACGGCGGCTTCATCGGCGTCGAAACCACTCCCGGAGGTGGCTCGACTTTCTGGTTTTCGCTACCGACTGTCAGTCGATTTTAGATTTTAGATTTTAGATTTTTAATTTACTTCACAGATGAATGTGGGAGGTTTAACTCTTAGTCTAAAATTTTAATTTCTCCACGACAACAGTCGGGCGCTTGTATCCGTTTGATATGATGTCCGAGCGATTACCATAACAAAAACGGTTCGTAGTGTGGACTTTAGTCCGCAAAAAGAGCGGACTAAAGTCCACACTACGAACCTATTTTATCGCGGTCAATCGACTGGACATCATATGAGGGCTGATTCAACTCAGACAATCGCTATTAACCCAATTATTAAATCTTCAATTATTCAATTATTCAGTCTTCAATTCTTCAATCCAAAATCCAAAATCCAAAATCCAAAATCGTATGTTTTATCCTGGCCATGAAAAATCAGTTCAGGCGTTAACGGTTTACGAGGTGTGGCGCGATCGCTTCCTGCGAGATCGGCTGAGCCCTGCTGTCCGAATTGCCATCTTTTTTGCCTTCACAATAATTGTCTATCTTCTGGGCGAAGCAATCTTCGCTCCCCGGGAATTTAAAATTGTTTATTTGTACACTAGCGCTGCTATACAATTTGGCTTGCTGACTTGTTTGGTGTTGCAAAAAACCTCGATCGGAAAACGCTATCCCGGTTTACTATTTTTGGGTTTTTCGTGGTCGTTAACAGTCGTTGTACAGCTTGGATTAGCCGCTGCAAAAATCGGAGACTTACCACTTTTAACTTGGAGTTTAGCGTTTCTCACTCAAGCGACACTGATGCCCGTCCGCTGGCGCCTTCACCTGATTTCTCAGCTCGGCGTTTTGTTCTGCCACGTTGGCATAAATTTAATTTTAAATCTAAGTTTTGCTAAGTATACTACTTTTCGGCTGAGCGGGTTTTACTTATATTTGTTTTGGTTTTGTTTGATCTGCGATTTGTCGGTTTATTGGTACGAATGCCTGCAACGGAAAGAGTTTAGTACCAGGCGCGAGTTGGAATCTGCTTACCAGCAGTTGGAAGTGGCTGAAGCGAAGTACCGCAGCATTTTTGAGAATGCCGGCGAGGGAATTTTTCAAAGCACTCCCGAGGGGCGCTACATTACGGCTAATCCAGCTTTGGCGCGGATTTACGGCTGCGATTCCCCCGAAGAAGTGACGGCAAAGTTTACTGATATTGAGCGACAGTTGTATGTCGATCCTGTACGCAGAAATCAGTTTTTGCGATCGATCGAGCAAAGCAACACAGTATCGGATTTTGAGTCGCAAATTTATCGCTCAGACGGCAGTATTGTCTGGATATCGGAGAAAGCGCGGGTGGTACGGGATAGCAGCGGCTCCGTGCTTTATTATGAGGGTTTAATTGAGGATATCACGCAGCGCAAACAGGCCCAAGAATCGCAGCGGCTGTTTATTCACGCTCTTTCACACGACTTGCGAAATCCGGTAGCGGGAATGTTAATGGTGCTGAAAAATTGGAAGACAAAAACGGGGGATTCGATCGCAATTCCCCGTTCTGTTTTGGAGCGGATGATTCAAGGTAGCGAGCAGCAATTGCGGTTAATAAATTCGCTGTTGGAAGTTCATGCTGGGGAATTGCGCGGTTTGGTTCTGCACTGCACAGGAGTAGATTTGAGAGCGCTAGTGAAAGCTTCGGCGGCTGATTTGGAGCCTTTAATCAATGATGCTCAAGCTACTTTTACAAATTTAGTGCCAGATGATTTGCCCGCAGTGAATGCTGACTATACTCAGTTGTGGCGCGTTTTCTCTAATTTAATTTCTAATGCTTTGAAACACAATCTTCCCGGACTAAATTTGAAAATTTTTGCTAAAGTAATCCCTAGGGGAAAAAATATCATAAATCAAAGTGAATCGAAACCAGATATCGATAAATTACCAATGCCCCATTCCCAATTCCCAATTCCCCATTCCCCAAGTATGATTTACTGTACCGTTGAAGATGACGGAGTGGGAATATTGCCGGAACAGTGCGAACATCTTTTTGACCTTTACGTTAGGGGCAATCAATCCAGACACTCCGTCGGTTTGGGTTTGGGCTTATACCTGTGCAGGCAAATTATTGGCGCTCACGGCGGGCAAATTGGGGTAATTAGCAGTCACGGTAAAGGGGCAATTTTTTGGTTTACTTTGCCCCTAGCTGAAAATAGCCGATGATTTTTTTGTATTTTTAACTACATTTGAGCGGGGATAATTTTTTTGTATTTTTAAATACATTTCATTGTTGGGTTTGATTGTATTATATCCGTTTAGCTCGGGTGCAGAAAAATCTGTCGATCGCACTATTGATGTTAATTTCAAGCAGTGGTAAGATCGCCGGAACATTTTCCAATTTTTTTTGTTCGATCTTCATATTTTATTTATAAAAATTATTTAATCTAGAAAATCCCTAAAACTAGAGAACAGAACTGCAATTTATGTTTGCCGAGAACTGCTCAGAAAATACAGATCAAAACGATCCAGCGAGGTACGACTCAGCCAAATATAACGAGCGGTCGTTCTCAACTTTAATTCGGGCAATCCGTCTTTCCCAAGGTTACTTTTCTTTCGTTTTAGTCCACTGCAACTCCCTGGCTTTGCGGCAGCAAATAGTCGATCGCCTCCAAGCAACTTGCACCCAGAAACCGCAGCAACTGTTTGTGCCAAAATCGGCGACATCTCTCTACACGACAATCGCCACAGAAGTAGACGGCGCAAAGCCTCCAGCTTTAATGATCCTCGGTTTGGAGTCAGTGGAGTCGATCGATCGATTGCTAAGTTCTACCAATCTAGTATGCAGCGAGTTCAGCAAAAAGTTTTCCTTTCCCATCGTCTTTTGGGTAACAGATGAACTTCTCAGAAAAATCATTCGCACCGCCCCAGATTTATACAATCGGATGACAACAATTAGATTCATTAGTTAGTAGTCATGGGGCATTGGGCATTGGGCATTGGGCATTGGGCATTGGGCATGGGGCATTGGGCATTGGGCATGGGGCATGGGGCATTGGGCATTGGGCATGGGGCATTGGGCATTGGGCATTGGGCATTGGGCATTGGGCATTGGGCATTGGGCATTGGGCAACTGCGACCAAGAATTAGTACGTTCTTAATTGCTGAAACCCTTAATTTTCTTCCTTCTTCCTTCTTCCTTCTTCCTTCTTCCTTCTTCCTTCTTCCTTCTTCCTTCTTCCTTCTTCCTTCTTCCTTCTTCCTTCTTATTTAAATTCCGCTTCCCAAATCCCGACTAATTCCCGCGCCGCCTCAGTACCCTCAGCCGGAAAATCGGGCAAAAAGTCTTTATCCGCCGCCACCTCATAGGGCCCTTCCTTGAACTCCAAAATCACAGTATCCGCAGCCAAAGCTACCAACGTGTGAATAGTGCCCTCTGGAAGTTCCACAGCGCGAGTGGGCCCGGTTGCGCTAACTCGGAACGATCGCAAAATTTGACCGTCTTCGTTCAAAATCAGAATACCCACTTCTCCTTGAATCACGACAAAAAACTCAAAACCGTTAACTTCCGGGGCGCGCAGGTGGCGGTGAGGGCGCACGTAAGTACCCATTTGCAGCACGTTGACAAACCGCTGCACCTTTTCTGACAAATCGTGGAAATTGTAGTTTTGTCGCCCGCGGGGATTGCTGCGAGAGGAAGCTGCAACTTCGTCTAGCAATTCTTGCGTCAAACACTTAATCGGAGAAGGCTGCACAATAGATATCCTGTATTTAATAGTTTTTGAACAAATCGGCTAGGCTGAGATCATCTTTACCAGCATTTCTTGAGATATGAAAATCGCAAATCAGGTGCGTATCACTAAGGCAATGCGTTTGTCAAGTATTTTTAGAACAAGTATTAGCCCGATCGCCCTTTTGATTATTTTACTCTGTACCAGTAAGGTTTCTGCATCCCAAGCGAAGGCTGGGGGACTGTTAATTCAGCAGGAATTGCCCCAGCAGCAACTCAAAGACGAAATTCGCGATCGAGTTCAAGAAGAAGTGGACATTGCTTTTGGGCGCACGGGCCTGCTGCTAAATGGGTTGGTAATTGCCTTAACTTTGTTTCCGACAGCAGCCGGAGTCATTGTTTGGTTTTTGTTGGGCAAATTGTCCAAGCAGACAACAATTGCTCGCCAAGAAATCGAAAGTCTCCACTACGATACCATCTCTCAATTAAAACTATTAATTTCCGATGCTGAAAGTATCTTAGGTGAAATTCAATACCAAAATCACCCAGCAGATGTAGAAACAGATTTGTTATTACCGGATGCCCAAATTCAAGAATTTGCTCCGGTTAACTACGGCAATTATCAACAGTTATTGACGGCAGCCGACTATGCCAAACAGGGAGATGCTTGTTTCTTTGAAAACCGCTATGAAGATGCGATCGCAGCTTACAATCAAGCACTGCAAATTCAGCCGGATTTAGCCGATACTTGGAACAATCGGGGAGTTGTGCTGACTCGAATGCAGCGGTATCCCGAGGCGATCGCATCCTACGAACAAGCTACCACAATTCGCCCGACCTATCCCGACGCTTGGAACAACCGAGGCGTGGTATTGTTGGAGTTGCAGAAGTACCCGGAGGCGATCGGCTGTTACGAACAAGCCATCCAAGCTAAACCCGATTACGCCGACGCTTGGAACAACCGAGGCGTTGCGTTTTCCAAAATGCAGGAATACGAACAAGCAGTAATTTCGTACAATCAAGCCCTACAAGTCAAAAAAGATTATACTGACGCTTGGAACAATCGAGGCGTGGCACTGTCCAAATTGCAAAAGTACGAAGCGGCGATCGAGTCCTACGACAATGCTGCTAAAATTCGACCTGATTTTTACAGAATATGGTACAATAAAGCCCGATGTTATGCGCTCCAAGGTAAAATTGATTTAGCAATTGAAAATTTAAAGCGCGCCCTGAATCTCAATCCGAATTTGTGCAAAGAGTTGGCAAAAACTGAAGCAGATTTAGAAAAACTTCGCGAACATGATGCGTTTAAACAGTTGATCGGTTAATTGGGCATTGGGCATTGGGCATTGGGCATTGGGCATTGGGCATTGGGCATTGGGCATTGCCCCGCGCAGGGCATTGGGCATTGGGCATTGGGAAGAAGGCCTTCCCAGGGCCGAAAAGCATTGGCCTTCCCAGGGCATCGGCCTTCCCAGGGGATTGGGCATTAGGAATTTAGAAATTGGTAATTGTTAGCAATTAACTAATAACTAATAACTAATAACCGATGCCCGATGCCCGATGCCCGATGCCCCATGCCCGATGCCCTATTCCCTATCCCCTACAAATATTTCTGCAATAGCAAACCCATTTTCTCCTTGGTTGCGGGAGGTACTTTGTCCAGTGGAGTCAGAATTGCATATTTCAAAGCGGAATGTGCCTCAGAAACAGGGGGATTTTCGGTTAGCCTCCGCACAGTTTCTTGAATTACTTTTTGGGCATTTTCCGCATTGCGGTGCAAGTTGGCGATTACCATTTCTACTGTTACGCTGTCATGTTCTTCATGCCAGCAGTCGTAATCGGTAACTAATGCTAAAGTTGCGTAGGCAATCTCTGCTTCTCTGGCTAATTTTGCTTCGGGTAAATTAGTCATCCCGATGACTGTCGCATCCCAACTGCGGTAAAGATTTGATTCTGCTTTTGTGGAAAATGCGGGGCCTTCCATGCAGACGTAGGTGCCGCCGCGATGCAGGGAAACGTCGGCGAGGTTCAAGGATTCGATCGCGCTTACCAACACTTTAGCCAATTCGCCGCAAATCGGATCGCCGAAGGTGATGTGACCGACTATTCCTTCTCCGAAAAATGTAGAAGCTCGATTTTTTGTGCGATCGATAAACTGATCTGGCACTACCATATCTAAAGGTTTGGCCTCTGTTTTTAGGGAACCAACCGCCGACGCTGAGATTAAATACTCAACTCCCAAACTCTTCATGGCATAAATATTTGCCCGATAGGGGACTTCCGAGGGCAAATAAGTGTGATTGCGGCCGTGTCTGGCCAAAAATGCAACGGGCGTACCGTCTAAGGTTCCCACAATGGCTGCATCAGATGGCGCGCCAAAAGGTGTATCGATTTTTACCTCTTCAACATCCTTGAGGGCTTCCATTTTATACAAACCGCTGCCGCCGATAATGCCGATTTTTGCCTGTGCCATTTTACCCTCTGCCTCAGTTTTACAACATTGATTCTATCGAGCTATTGTTAAGTTTGCGTTAAAATAATTTAATTTTTATAGCGATTGCGATCGTTTATACACTGTTTTGTCACAAGATATGTATGATCTGAATCACAATGTATCTTTACAAAATCTTTAAAAATAAAGGTACAGGGTTCTGTTATCTATTTTCAGGGTGTTAAAAAAATGACAGTCAGTTCTGCTAGCGTACCTAAGATCGCGATCGAGGCGATCGTCCAACGAATCTTTGCTTTCCGCCAAATTACGCCTCTCGACAGGCGGCTGCTGAAGTCTGCAATGCTTTCGACAAACCGTCTCAACGAAAAGGATCGGTGTCAGATTAACCGAGTGCATCAGGGCATCCAAGATGGATTGATTCTGGTTGTGGAATAGATAGACTTTTAAAAAGGGTGCTTCAGTCTGTATCTGCTGGCAGTTATTTTCGGGAGATCATCTGATTTTGGCGATCGAATTTTGAAATCAAAAATAAGATAATTTCCGATAGTTTCATTTTTCCGCAGCTAGAAAGGGCGATCGTTTTGTTAAAGTTTTACTGGCTGCGGATGTCCAGGATTCGGCATTAACTATTGCGAGTTAAAATTTAGCAGCCAAAAGTGTTTGTAGGGTGTGTCGCTATGAATAATCCCTAAAAAAGATTCAAAATCTCGTAGCGACGCACCGACAAGATTTGAGGAAACAACCTCTGTTTTGCTCGGTACCACAAAATTTGGTGCTTAGCAAATTTTTTTCATGCTTGTAAGCTGTACCGCATTTAATACGATTTTTGGAAAAAGATTGCTACACAATAAATGTTTGGTTTGTTTATCAAAAATTTATTGTCAATATAAAAAGGTACGTTGTTGCGCTTCAGCGCTCTTTATCTATATATCTAAAGAGGGCTGAAGCCCAACAACGTACCTTAAAGATTTAGGATTGGTATTATTAATTAAAATTTAGCAGCCAAAACCCTGTATAAGTCATGCCGCTATCATCGGGCTGGACTAGGAGAAAATGCAATCCTTTACTCGATTGTTTGCGCTGTTGGTAAGTTTCGGCGGCGGCTTTTACTTCGCTATCTTCAAAGGTTGCGACAACCCATCGATCGGCTAACCCAGCTTCCAATATCAATCCGTCGGGAGCTCCGGCGATATAGTTCAAGGCGAAGGGTTTGGCTTCCTGAAGCCATCTAGCTAGGCGCATTGACTGTCGCCCGCCGTCAATTACAACTCCGGGTACGGGTACTGTTGAGGCTAAACCTAAGTTCAGGGGTAATAGGAATTCGGGCATTTCTAAGATGGGGATGGGACGCCCTTGGATGGCTTCTAGGATGTCGCCGGCGGGTAGGGATGCAAAACGCCAGGTATCGCCCCAGAGATTTTCGGGTAGGGGGATGGGTGGAGGAGTTTCTAGGTCGATCGCCCGATAAGCTTCATTAGTATAATTAGGCAGACTGGAATATTCTCGATCGCGTTGTTGCAGCAGGGTTTTGAGGGCGGCGGTGCGCCGAGTTGCTTCTACTTTGACGCCCAAAACTTTGCCCGCTGCTTCGATTAAACTGAGAGATTGAGGTCTAAATACTTGGATTGTGTCGGGCAATTTCTGGGTTTGAACTTGCTGGAATTGGGCGGCTAGCCAATGGGAGTTGGCTTCCGACTGGCGGCAAAGGGCGCTAAATTGAAATGTTTGTGCGGAGTCGCAGATGAGGAGTTCCCACAATGGTTTGCCGGTTTCGTCTCGGAGAGGGCGGCGGTAGAAATCGGCTTGCCAAATACGCATGGGAATTAAAAAATAAAGTCAACTTGACTCGATTATTTTAATCTGGTTTGGATTCGCGATCGGGATTTTGCGGTTTTCTCGCGGGGGCTTACGTTTTACCGCCGTTTCAAGCCCTAGACAGGGAAATATGGGTTTTCCGGCACTGGCGGTATTTTCGCCTGAATCTTACAAGGATCGTTTCAATCCCTGATAGGGATTTATGGGTTTTCCGGCTCAGAAGTCGCGGCCCCGGAATTCCTAGAAAGTGGCTACGTTTCAATCCCTGATAGGGATTTATGGGTTTTCCGGCTTGGAGTGCCTTTAATTTGTAAGAAGACTTATTATTCCAGTTTCAATCCCTGATAGGGATTTATGGGTTTTCCGGCTCGCGGCCCCGGAATTCCTAGAAAGTGGCTACGTTTCAATCCCTGATAGGGATTTATGGGTTTTCCGGCATGAATTCATTCTGCTTAATCGATCAGGCATTTATCAGTTTCAATCCCTGATAGGGATTTATGGGTTTTCCGGCGCCACTCCAATCAAATTCTTTGAGTGAATGAGTACGGTTTCAATCCCTGATAGGGATTTATGGGTTTTCCGGCATTAAAGCCTTTACAATTATTCTTTACAAGAAGCGCGTTTCAATCCCTGATAGGGATTTATGGGTTTTCCGGCTCACTAATTCTCTGGTTCGAGCATTGGTAGCCCGCAAAGAAGGTTTCAATCCCTGATAGGGATTTATGGGTTTTCCGGCGAAACAGATTTTTGAGATTTGGAAAAGGCTGCATGATGTTTCAATCCCTGATAGGGATTTATGGGTTTTCCGGCGGCAAAGGGTGTTTTTTATTGCCATCTTGTCTCCCGGTTTCAATCCCTGATAGGGATTTATGGGTTTTCCGGCGCGCTTTCACTCAAAATCCGCACCACGTCTGTCCACTCCGTTTCAATCCCTGATAGGGATTTATGGGTTTTCCGGCCTGCTGCCATTGCAGTAGTAGTTAAAGAAGAGTAGTTTCAATCCCTGATAGGGATTTATGGGTTTTCCGGCGCCCCAAAAAGGTGGCTAACTGGCGGCAGGTGTACCCAGTTTCAATCCCTGATAGGGATTTATGGGTTTTCCGGCTTTTAAATAGCGTCAAAGAAGAGATGAAAGAAATAGTTAGTTTCAATCCCTGATAGGGATTTATGGGTTTTCCGGCCAATTTGCTGGTTGAGGGCGTTTGAATTTGACGCTGTTTCAATCCCTGATAGGGATTTATGGGTTTTCCGGCAGAAATGCAAAATTTAGTAGGCATTGAAGGCGACTGTTTCAATCCCTGATAGGGATTTATGGGTTTTCCGGCGATTCGTCAAAGTGGTTGCAAAACTTGATTATTTTGTTTCAATCCCTGATAGGGATTTATGGGTTTTCCGGCTCGATATCGAGATAGCACTCGATCCGAGTTTGGAATTTGTTTCAATCCCTGATAGGGATTTATGGGTTTTCCGGCCAAAAAGCTGATACAAGTGTGAGTGGCGATCGCATGAGTTTCAATCCCTGATAGGGATTTATGGGTTTTCCGGCGCTGCCTTGCGGTTGGCGCTTGTGTCCGGCAGACCGTTTCAATCCCTGATAGGGATTTATGGGTTTTCCGGCCCATAATGATGAAAAAAGTTAAAGCCAAGGATAAGTTTCAATCCCTGATAGGGATTTATGGGTTTTCCGGCTTTTCAAGGAATCCCCCCGATTGAGCAAGAGGGCAATGTTTCAATCCCTGATAGGGATTTATGGGTTTTCCGGCGAGGCAATATTGATTCTTCCGAGGTTGCCCTGATTGTCAGTTTCAATCCCTGATAGGGATTTATGGGTTTTCCGGCGACAGTTGATACTGCATTCTAGAAGTAATTCGGAGTTTCAATCCCTGATAGGGATTTATGGGTTTTCCGGCCCTCGTGAATGAAATCGAGCTTCTTGTCGATTTGGTTTCAATCCCTGATAGGGATTTATGGGTTTTCCGGCGGAGAGTATCAAGTCATGAGTCCACTCAGCCATACCAAGTTTCAATCCCTGATAGGGATTTATGGGTTTTCCGGCTTGCTCGGCAAGAGATTTGTAGTAGGGGTGAGGTCTAAGTTTCAATCCCTGATAGGGATTTATGGGTTTTCCGGCCCGGTGCTGCCGAAGAGAAATCCTCTCGTTTTTGTAGTTTCAATCCCTGATAGGGATTTATGGGTTTTCCGGCGCGGACAATTCCAAAATCATCATGTACGTAAAAGTTTCAATCCCTGATAGGGATTTATGGGTTTTCCGGCCAAAGAGCCAAAATCGGATTGTGGAAATTACCCGTTTCAATCCCTGATAGGGATTTATGGGTTTTCCGGCGCACGGAGCACGGTTTGCAGCCTGTTCATTACTGGCGTGGTAGGTTGTTTCAATCCCTGATAGGGATTTATGGGTTTTCCGGCCGCCCGCTCCAGAAGCTTTGCTGTATTTGGTTTTCAAGGTGCAGTTCCGTGAATCTAAAACTAAAGTACCATTCTAGCCTTCGGCTTGTCAATCCCCAATTTTTCATACTCACTCCAAAACGTTATCCTGTAAAGCTTCCAGACTTTCCGTGAATCGTTTTTTCAGAAGAGGGGCATCAAATCCTTGCGGAACATGAGTTTGAGCAAAAAAATTTCATACCTCTATTTTAACACCTACCGGTTCACGGAAACTAAGCAAAAAATATTGTTCGATCGCCCGATCGAACCAAACCACGCCCTCAACCCTACCCAAAACCCATCAAAAACAGATGCTGCGATTGCTTTCATAAGAGATCGCTTACGCTAACGTTCCTCGCAATGACATAATACGCGATCGATACGTAAGTCTTGACCCGATCGCACAAAAGCTATCATAAATAAACCGTCAACCTCTATCATCCTCGCCGCATCATGAACCCTGCCCTCACACAATTTGGCACTCAAATGTCCCAACTCACAGGAGTTCGGGCAATTATGAAAGATATTATAGAAACACTCAGAGCCGGCCACGGGCAGGAATTTATCAACTTAAGCGCCGGAAATCCGGTGATTTTGCCGGAAGTCGAGCAATTGTGGCGCGATTGCACTGCGGAACTTTTAGCCAGCCCCGAATACGGCGAAGTCGTTTGTCGCTACGGTTCCAGCCAAGGTTATCAGCCCTTTATCGATGCAGTATTGGCCGACTTTAACCAACGTTACAATCTCAATTTGACCGATCGCAACATTTTAATTACTCCGGGAAGTCAATCAATCTACTTCTACGCAGCCAACGCTTTCGGAGGCTACACTGCACCAGTCGCCGACACTTCCGATCCCAAATCTCAAATCCGCAACCTAAAGTCGATCGTCCTTCCCCTCAGCCCAGACTACACCGGTTACGGCGGCGTCAGCCTAATTCCCGAAGCAGTCATCGCCTGCAAACCCACCCTAGATATTGATGCAGCCGCCCACCGATTCAAATACCGCCCGGATTTCAGCCAACTGTCGATCGATGAAACCAGCGGTTGCGTGATCTTTTCCCGTCCCTGCAACCCCACGGGAAACGTCCTCACCGACGACGAAGTGCAGAAAATCGCCGATTTAGCAGCCGCTTTCGACGTGCCGGTGTTAGTCGATTCCGCCTACGGGCCTCCCTTCCCGGCCTTGAACTTTACCGAAATGAAGCCGATTTTCGGCGGCAATATCGTCCACTGCATGAGTTTGTCAAAAGCCGGATTACCGGGTGAAAGAATCGGAATTGCGATCGGCGATGAAGGAATTATTCAAATATTAGAGTCTTTTCAGACCAATATGTGCATTCACTCGCCGAGATACGGACAGGCGATCGCAGCTAGGGCCATTGCTTCCGGCGCCCTAGCCGACATTTCCCTCAACGTAATTCGCCCGTACTATCAAAGCAAATTTGCAGTAGTTGAAAGCACGTTAGAACACGCAATGCCGAAGGATTTGCCATGGTTCTTGCACCGAGGTGAAGGAGCAATCTTTGCCTGGTTGTGGCTCAAAGATTTGCCAATGACTGATTGGGAAATGTATCAAGAATTGAAAAAAGTCGGCGTGATTGTGGTACCGGGAAGTTCTTTTTTCCCCGGTTTGCGGGAAGATTGGCAGCACAAACACGAGTGTTTGCGAATTAGTTTGACTGCGACAAATGATGAGATTGAAACTGCGATGAAACGTTTGGCTCAACTGGTAGAAAAAGTTTATCAATAGCAGTTGTCAGACAGATGAGGTACGTTGTTGGGCTTCAGCCCTCTTAGTTTAAGCGGTTATGTAAGCTGTCAGTCATATAGCGGTTCTCAGACAGATGAGGTATGTTGTTGGGCTTCAGCCCTCTTAGTTTAAGCGGTTATGTAAGCTGTCAATTATACCTCATCTTTTTGAGAAAGGCTATATCTTAATTTGTTATTAGATGACACGGCGGTTTTTACCGCCCGTCTTCTTTGTACTCGTTACTAGAACGAACCAGTTATAGCATTTATCAGAAAGATGATGAATGTAAATGGAGTTTTTGATGCCACCTCGCTTAGTATATAATCACTACTCTCAGAGGGCCCAAGCCCAACAACGTACCTTACTTTTTTGAGAACCGCTATATATCGTTTATGGTTGCATCGGAATGATTTAACCTTACTAGGGCGCAGAGGACACAGAGAGAGAATAGAGAGATTAATACAGGAGGATGAAGAGTGGATTTGATATTAAACCAGAAGCGCCTTCTTCCTTCTTCCTTCTTCCTTCCTTCTTCCTTCGATCGACTACAATTTAATAAATATAATTAGAGGCACGGTAGTTATGGCAGTGCAATTAATCAAAAGATTGCTCACCGTAGAAGAATATCATTTAATGGGTAAAGCTGGTATTTTTCCCCAGGGCGATCGCGTAGAATTGATCGAAGGAGAACTTGTACAAATGGCCGCCATTGGAACTCGCCACGCCGGATGTGTCAACCGCCTCAACAGACTCTCGGCTGCAATTCCCGAAACAAGAGCGATTATTGCTGTCCAAAATCCTGTTCAGTTGACCGATCGCACTGAACCTCAACCTGATGTAGTATTTCTACAACCCCGTGCTGATTACTATTCAACGGCACATCCTACACCATCACAAGTTTTGCTGTTGATAGAAGTATCTGATAGTACGGTGGATTACGATCGAGATGTGAAAGTTCCCATTTACGCGCGATCGCAAATTGCAGAGGTTTGGCTAGTAGATTTAGAAGCACAATGCTTAGAAGTATACCGCCAGCCAACACCCAACGGTTACAGTTTAATCCAAAAGTTTTGGCGCGGTCAACAAGTTTCGCCTCTAGCATTTCCTGATTGGGAAGTGAATATCGACTTCGTACTCGGATAGTTGCAGCAAGGGGAGCATCTCAGTTTTTCATTTATAGTGCGAGCGTCCTCGCTCGCGAGTATTATACACCTCGCGAGCGAGGACGCTCGCACTACAATAAAAAATATTTTTTGCAACAATGAGATGCTCCCGCAGCAAGCATTCCCAATTACCCATTCCCAATTACCCATTCCCAAAATTAAACTACCCGATAAACAAAACTTAAAGTCGCCCAAACATTCACATCCAAAGCCAAATCATCCGTCGATATCCCCAGTTTCTGCACGCCCGGAATACTAGCCACGTGCAAATCTTCCAACACAGCCCGCGCCACATTTAAAGGATTCAACAACATCACCGGCAAAGTATCCCTTGTTTGCTGCATTTCCGCTGCTATTGCAGCCAAAGTGCGATCGAACGAATTCTCACTAACTATAATCAAGGTTTCCGCCAAACCCACAGCCCCAGACACCGCCAAGCCCAAAGCCCCAGCCGCTGGCACGCTTAAATTATCCCCAGGGGCGATCGCCATTGACATCGCACCAGCATCACTTTCAGCCTGATAATTCATCGCCAACAACCGTCCAGCGGTATCCGAGGAAAACACCGCAGCATAAACCGGGCGATCGCTCTCGTTATATAATCTATATTGAATTCGGCTGCCGATCGGCAAACTTAGTATACCCAAGTTACTCGATTTCTCGCTTGGAGCGCTCAGGGGTTCCAACCGGTAATCACCACTCGCCCGCACCGACTCCCGCTGCACCATCACCCGGGCTTGCGGCGCTAGAGTTGCCAAAACCGCCCGCACCTTCAGCCGCGAAGATGTCTCATTGACAGTCAGCCGCAGCAACTTCCCCGCCTGTAAAGCTTTCAACTGCGGAATCAACCGCTGTACCGCCACCTTAACGGCTTCTCCCCCGTCGCCCTGAGTGTCGGGAATCAGCATTTGGCTGACAGAAAACAAACCGTAGCGGCCTTGATACAAAGCAGGCTCGTAAGCCGCAGGAGTCTGAGCGACAATGGTTTCAGAGACTCTCCCGAACCGAAAGTCAGCCGGTTGCTCGCTCCCTACGGCTGAAACTTGCGGTACAGTCGCGAAAGCACTGGTAGCATCCACCCGCTCGATTCGTTCCAAACCAGAGTCTAAAGCTACTGTCAAACCGATGTTTCGCGGCAATACCCGAATTTCTTCCCTCACCAAATCGCCGGCTGTTAATTGCCCTTTTGTACGATCGAGCTTATCTAAAATTTGAGCTTTTGCAGACAAACCGGTGCGCGATCGCAGCAACAGTCGTGAAGTATAGCTGCTATCCTCTAGGGAATCGCCCTCTTTTTCATCCACAGCAAACACCGAACCCCCGCAACAATCCAAAACCCCAGCCGACAACCCGCCCAGCCACAACTGCACAGTTTTGCCGCCATCTTCCACCGCCGTCACAGCCCCATCAGCAGCAGCGGAATTTAACATTAAACTTGTGGCAAAATTCAGCGCCGGTGCGGTTGTTAAATTGTCAGGGCGAATTTGCGGTTGCTGCGATAATCCCGCTATTTGCTCGACTGTGCCCGCCGCCCGACTAAAACTGACGCTGAAACTGCTAGCCGGAGTCGCTAACCACAGACTTTGGGTGAGGGCGTAGGTAAACAAACCCGCAGTAAATCCGTTCCATTCTTGTTCCCCGGCGATTTGGGAATTGGCGGCCGCACTCAGCAGGGCGATCGCAGAACGGTTGTTTTTGCCTGCCTGGAGACCTTCAACAAACGTTAATTCTGCGAGGCTTGGCTGCCCGATGGTGGGGCGCGGACGGGAACGGATGCGAAAGTTGCCATTTTTGAGGAAACCCGGGTAGGTGTGACTGGTGTCGAGGATGGCGATCGCATTTTCTGTGGCGAGCGATCGTACCAACTGCAACACCGTTTCCTCTAAAATATCGTTGACCGATCGATTTTCTAACAGCGGTACCACGTCATCAGCAGGTACTAAACTGTTTTGCATTTTTGCCGGAGAGTCTCCAAAACTAACTCGACTACCGCAGCCGCTAAAGTGAAAAACCACCACATCACCCGGTTTTGCTTGTTCCCTCAAATGAGTTACAAAAGCCGTCTCGATATTGTCCCTGGTAGCGCCAGCATCAGTCAAAGTCAGAATATCCGACGGCGCAAACCCAAACCGATATACCAGCAATTCCCGCTGCAATTCCACATCCGTCACACAGCCGTGTAGGGGCGAATCTGGATATTGGTCAACCCCCACCAACAAAGCCAATTTACGCGCTGTTGGCTGGGCTAAAGCTTCCAAGTAGCGCGATCCCAACCGCAACCATCCAGCCTCGCTGATTCCGATGGCGGCCAGCACCCGGCCAGCTTGCTGCAAAAATTCCCGCCGCTTGAGTCCCATTTTTAAAGAGTTTTGAATTTTATGTTTTGAATTTCAAGTTAAATACCCCTCTCTAATTTTAGGGGCTTTCATTAGATTGTGACTTATACCAATTCTGAAAACTTATACAACATTAGTAGGATGCGTCGCAAATCTCAAAACCCTGGAATCCAGTAGATGCTGACTGTTAATTCTTAAGATATAGCGGTTCTCAAAAAAGTGAGGTATGCCCTAATGCCCGGTTTTGCGGGTTTTGCCGGCGCAGGCCTATTCCCTATTCCCAGTCGTACCTCATATGAGATCTCGAAAGGCTATAACTTCGGGAGCATCTCATTTTTGTAAAAAGCATTTTTTTCTTATAGTGCTGTCCCCGCTCGCGTATCGTAATAATACGCGAGCGGGGACAGCACTATTAAATGCAAAACTGAGATGATCCCATAACTTCTAAGTTTTAACTTTTGAGTTTCAAGCTTAAATTTTACAATTTAAAACTCAAAACCCCCAACTCAAAACTATTCAGAATGCCACCAATACCAAAGTTCAAGACTTAAATCTCGTAACTAAAAATATTCATAGCCTTCGCCAATTCGGCGGCGACTTCGGGTCGAGAAAACTGCGGTGGTGGCAATTTTCCAGCGCGCAGCATCTCGCGCACTTTGGTTCCCGACAAATGCACCCGCTGTTCCGGAGTGCTGGGACTTGTTTTAGTTGTACCCATTTGTTCCGTCACCTTGCAATAGAAAGCGTGCTCGAATTTCATCGGCACAATTCCCAATTCAGAAGGCTCGAACTCGTCAAAAATGTGTTGGGCGTCGAAGGTGCCGTAATAATCGCCAACTCCAGCGTGATCGCGCCCGACAATAAAGTGAGTGCAGCCGTAGTTTTTGCGAATTAAAGCGTGAAAAATTGCTTCTCTGGGGCCGGCGTAGCGCATAGCCGCCGGATTAATTGCCAAGATTACGCGATCTTTTGGATAGTATTTATCTAGCAGGATTTCGTAGCAGCGCATCCGCACGTCAGCAGGGATATCATCATCTTTAGTTGTCCCGACTAACGGGTGCAAAAATAATCCGTCTACTGTTTCTAAGGCGCATTTTTGGATGTATTCGTGGGCCCGGTGGATGGGGTTTCGGGTTTGGAAACCGACTATGGTTTTCCATCCTTTTTCTTTGAACAGTATTCTCGATTTCGCCGGGTCAATTTGATATTGCGGAAACCGCGCATCTAGTTCGCGTTCCAGCAGCCAAACTTCGCCTGCGAGGTTCACTGACCCGGATTGGTCTACTACTTGAACGCCCGGGTGTTTGAGATCGTCGGTACGGTAGACGTTGAGGGCTTCTTCTTCTTTGCTGTAGCGGTATTTTTCTGCGAGTTCCAAGATACCGGCAAATTCGCCAGCCGGGGAGTCGAGGCGGACTAAGGTGCCTTCTGTGAGGGTGTCGGCGACTGCTTCGCTGACTGAAAGGGTGATGGGAATCGACCAGGGGAGGCCGTTGGAGAGGCGCATTTCTTTGACTACCGATCGATAATCAGCTTCTACCATGAACCCTTTGAGAGGACTGAAGGCGCCGATCGCGATCATTTGCAAGTCAGAGATCGATCGATCCGAAAGCTGGACTCGCGGCAGGGACTCTGCTTTGTCGAAAAATTCCTGTCTTTGGTCTAGTGTAGCAATGCGGTTGACCAGGATGCCGCCGTGAGGGGCAATGCGGTCTGAATGCTGGCTCATGTCTATTTGAAGTTGGTGGTTTTAGCTGCCAGAATACATAGTACCAAGCCCAGGCAGTAAATCTACATTATTTTTTAATTTTTCTGAAGTTTTGCAGAATGCTGATGAAGGCGGGGCTGCGATTCTTTAAGGAATGAGAATTAAATAACTTACAATTTTAATTAGACCTCTTGCAAAAATCCTTTTAAAAATTTTGGGACGGGCTAGAAGCCCATCCCACAAGAAAAAAGATTTTTGTGGGATGGGCTTCTAGCCCGTCCTAACTATTTTTGCAAGAGGTCTATTATTGTGGGATGGGCGTCCCGCCCGTCCCGAAAAGACGGGCGGGACGCCCATCCCACAAATATGTATAAGTTATTAACTTTTCGTTCCTAAACTCCAAACTCGCACTCCAAACACTCAACTTTTTTGTCCGATCGCGTGCGATCGATTACCATCATAAAAAAAGGTTTGTAGTAAGGTTTGTAGTGCGGACTTCAGTCCGCAAAATACCGCGGACTTCAGTCCGCACTACGAACGGCTGGTTAATCGATCGCACACAATATCACGTTTGCACTTGAAATTTTTCGGGTGCTATTCCCCAATTTACCCAGCTAATTGCTTCTTTAGCCGTTAGCACTTTTGGCGGCACTCGCAAAGCGTGAATGTGTCCCGTACTCGGACAAGTCATCTTCAACAAAAATATTGGCTCTATGTCAACATCATTCTCAATTTTCAACAAAGTATATTCTTGCCAAGTATCCAATTCTATTGCTTGCAATTCTTGACAAATTTTCGGATAGCCGATCGCCCCAATCAACACTCGCCGCACTTCCGCATTCTTTTCTCTTAGCAGCCATGAAGCCTCCCAAGACTCCGGCGCAACTTGACCGATGCTTTCGGGTAACAGCACGCCACGATAAGAGTATACTCTGAAGTTGTCAGCAAATTCGATGGCGGGCTGACATAAAGCGTGGAGCAAATATTCGCTGTCAAAATTAATTCTTCGCGGGCGATCGCACACAAAGCACTTTTTCTCAAACGGGTAAATCCAGCCGCAGTTTTCGACTAAGGCTTTAAAGGCTGAGTACAAAGAGCGATCGCACTCCAATCCTAACACCTCAATACAAAAATCTACCCAACTTCCGTGACAGGCCGAAAGTTCGGATAAGATCCAGTTATTATTATAGGTTATATTGACAAAAAATTGGTGAAATCTGCTGCCCAACTTCTTTGCTAATTTGGCATAAACTTCGTCTTTAACGTGAATTTGGAATTGACTTATCAGTTGAGCATATAGCGGGTTATAGAGTTGGCTGTAAATCTGATTTTCCAGTTTCCGGTCGAGTTGACTTCTTAATGTATCGTACAATTCATTATGAATTTTGTCTCGAATTTCGCTACCAGTTTCCAGACCCGAATCGCGTATCCTTAGCCGTTCAAGAGCTTCCAAAGCTATGTAAGGGCTGTCACAGAAAATAATTTCCGGTTCGCCCAAGCCGATGATGTTGTAGGCGGTGTTGATGGCGGCTGTCGCGATCGGGCGATCGAGTGGTGCGATCGACAGTCCAATTTGCCGCCACTTTTCGCGATAAATGGGAGTTAGCGCTGTTTGTTCGGGAGTTAGTGCGATCGTTGGTACTTTCATCTTGTTTTATTTTCGATTGAATAATTAATTTAGTGCGATCGTTAGGACTTGATTCCTCAAAAATAGAGAAGGACTGAAGTCCTCACTACAAACCTATTTTAGGATAGTAATTATAGCGGTTCTCAAAAAAGTGAGGTATGCCTGCGATGCCTATGCCCTATGCCCTATGCCCTATGCCCTATGCCCTATGCCCCATGCCCCATGCCCCATGCCCTATGCGTACCTCATGTTAGTGAGAAAGGCTATAGATTATTTGTATAAATTAACAATTTTTTGCAAAACCCCTAAAATCAGAGGAAGATTATCGAGATAATAAACATCATCATCAATAATTAAATTATTTCCTTTTAATTTAAGAAACCGCCAGACAACCCCCGAAGTTACACAGCCAAATACGGCAGGGATTGAGTTTTTTTGGCGTTCGTTAAATAGCTGAGCCGCCACCATTTGTGCAGCACACTGCGGCAGACAAGATTCTATTTCTCCGCCTTTTGTTTCTCTAAGTGCAAAAAATGGAACTTTAATTTCAAAATTCAACGGTGTCCCAGAAAGTAGAAAGTCGCATTCTCCATGCAATCCCTGAGAAACATCTACATCAAATGCCCAACCGGAAAAAACAGAAAATTGTCTGTGATTTTTTTCTCTAAATTCTAACAAAATAGGAGAAATAATCCGTTCCGAACGTTCTTTTGCTGTTGTTACAGCAGTGTTAGAACTAATTTCCAGAGCTCTCCAAAGCCATTGGGATGGTTCTAAAGGAATAATTTTGGCACTCAAAATTGGACTGAGTGACATCTCCAATCCAAACCGCTCTTTTAATTGTTGGAAAGTGAAGGTTCTGTAGGACATATTTATCAGATAACTCGTTCAACAGTTGACAGTTGACAGTTGACAGTTTGAGAGCGACCTCTAACTAGAAGGAAGAGGATTGGAGTAATGAATATTATGATTTTAATTTCTCTCTCAAAGGGAGAGGTTTTCAACCAATTCTTTATGGTGAAAATAAACATCACTTTGAGATAGAAATCGAGTTGAAAAATGATAAACTAGCTTAAATAGTAAGGGAGCATCTCATTTTTATAAAGAGCATTTTTTTATGTGAGTGATGTCCCCCATCGCACGGGTTAGACAAAGCCCGGGCGATCGGGGACAGCACTATAAAGACAAAACTGAGAGGCTCTCAATAGCAATCCTTAAGGAATTTGTGAACGTCTCTCTTTTTTCTATCTCGCGACGATAAGTAAATCCTAATTTTTTCTTCCTTCTTTTTATCCTGAGCGACTTGTCAGCCAGCGTAGCCGAAGCGAGCCTTCTTCTCTCTGGCATCTTTCCAGGAAGTATCGAGCGCGCAAAGCATTTGTAGTGCTTTTCTCAGCTCGCAAGTCATTGACAGTTGACAGTTGACAGTTGACCGACTGAATGCCTAATGACTAATGCCCTAATGCCCAATCCCTCCGCTTCGCTTCGCCCAATCCCTCCGCTTCGCTTCGCCCAATGCCCAATGATTAATGACAAAAAAGAGATGCTCCCTCTTCTCTCTTCCTTCTAAACATTTAACCACTGAAGGAGTATCTTGGGCGCTGGCAACAAAATAATTAACAAAAGCCCGATCGCCAGCAACCCCAAAAAATCTCGCCTATCGTCCAATTCGCTGACATCATTCAACGCAGGTTCGTCGTTGAGAGGCGTCAAAAACAAAATAATTGCCCACAACAGCAAACCTTGTTCCAAAAAAGAAAGCAGCAGCATACAAATTCTGGCAAATTGCCCGATCGCCATACTAGCCCGCTGGCCAAACATCGCGTGTACAATATGCCCGCCGTCGAGTTGTCCCACAGGCATCAAATTAAATGCAGTCACGATCAAACCCAAATAGCCCGCCACCGCTACCGGATGCAAATTAATCGCAGTTTCCGCATTGAAAGCGCCGCCCAAGGTTAACTTGCTCAACAAAGTCATCAGCAGCGAAAATTTCGGACTAAAAGAGTCAAAATTTAACATTCCCGACTTGTCAGACAGCGGTACAATTGTCGAATGATCCAAACCCCAAATCAACAACGGCACTGTCGCGACCAAACCCGCCAGCGGGCCGGCAATACTGACATCAAATAAAGCTCGGCGGTTGGGAATTGGACTCCGCATTTGAATGAATGCACCAAAAGTTCCCAAGAAAAAAGGAACCGGAATAAAATAAGGCAAAGTCGTGCGAATTTTGTAGAATCTGGCAGCTAAATAGTGACCGGATTCGTGAATTCCCAAAATTGTAATGAGAGCCAAGGAATAAGGCAAACCCTGAAGCAACACATACGGGTTGGACTGCAAAATTTTTTCAGTGACTCCGGCAATTTGCGAGCCGACAATTGTAGTCGTAAACACCGTAATCAGCACCAAAGCTAATGCAAAAAATGGCCTGGTTACAGATTCAGTTTTGACCGAAGTTTCCCCGGATTGGTGGCTGGGATTGGGAACTATCGCAAAAAAAGGTTGACCACTCAAGCTATTTTGAAAGATGACTAAAAAGCGATCGCCAAAATGCTTCTGGACATTCTCCCGAATCGCCTGATAAGCCGCCTCCGGGTTCGTACGCAACTGTCCCCGACAAATGACAGCCTGCGCGCGAAATTCTAAATCTTGCAAAAAGTAAATTGACCAAGGAAAACAATCGCGCAAGCTCGCTTCTTCCTCGGAATCGATCGGGCGCAGGGGCGGTTTGGGCTCTGTCGGTTCACTTCCAGAGCCTGCTATCTGCTCAGCCGTGGAGGCGGTAATTTGCTTGCGCCCCAACTGTACCAAAAACCAGTACAAAAAAGGGCAAACCAGAAAAGGTATAATTACCAACTCGGGCGGTACTTTTTTGCTCGCGCCGTTAACTAAAAGCCAACCGCTCCAAATCAGCGCCGGCGCCATCATTACCAGCCACAGCAGCCATACCGGAGTTCGCGTGATGCGGCTGGTGCTGCTCTGCAACAAGTAGTAAGAGATCAACCCCAATACAAGCAACCATAGTAAAAAAAACATAATATTTATTCCATGCCTCTCAATATATCCTTGAAACAACAGAGTTCAGTCTCCAAACAGCCCAGGCTCGTGCTGGAAAATATCTTTGCTTTCCCACCTAACCGGGATACGCTGGGTGCGACAGCTTATTTCATTGTAGAAAACGAATCGAACATCCTGGTAGATTGTCCCGCTTGGGATGAGATTAACCTAGCCTTTTTGCGGGAAAACGGTGGCGTGCGGCTGCTGTTTCTCACCCACCGCGGCGCGATCGCCAAGGCGCGGGAGATTCAGGAAGCCACGGGCTGCGATATCCTGATTCAAGAGCAGGAAGCTTATTTGCTCCCAGGATTGCAACTGACGGTTTTTGAGCGAGAATTTGCTGTGAGCGATCGCATAAAAGCATTGTGGACTCCCGGCCACTCTCCTGGTTCATCTTGCCTTTATGATACTGGCAGCGGTGGAGTGTTGTTTACCGGCAGACACTTGCTCCCCAATCGAGAAGGCGCCCCGGTACCGCAGAGAACGCCAAAAACTTTTCACTGGCCGAGGCAAATTAACAGCGTGCAGTCAATTATCGATCGATTTTCGCCTTCGACTCTTCAATATATCTGCCCCGCTGCGAATACTGGTTTTTTGCGGGGAAAAGGATCGATCGATCGAGCTTTTGAGCAATTAACTAATCTGGATTTAACAGTTTGTTTGCAGAATCAAGAACACCGGGCGGTTGAAACCGCGTCTATACAAGCAAAACCCGCCTCCGCGGGTTGAAGAAGACGGCGGTTTCAACCGCCGTCTTATCAATCGCGTATTGGGTTGAAATTACCTTATTTTCTTCAGTCCACGGAGGTGGACATTGTTTCTGTAGACGCGGTTTCAACCGCCGTTTTATGTTATTCCGCCGATTATTACCGCCGATTATTAGGGCCGATTATTACCGCCGATTCTTATGGAAAAAACCGAAAAACAAAAAATGCTCGCCGGCGAATTGTATCTAGCTGCGGATGAACAATTAATTGCCGATCGCCAGCGAGCCCGCCGCCTCGCCAGAATCTACAATTCTACCCGCGAAGACGAACCTGAGAAACGGTTAGAAATCCTTGGCGAATTGTTCGGTGCAATCGGCCCCAAAATTGAAATCGAGCCGCCTTTTTACTGCGACTTCGGCAGCAATATTTATGCGGGAAACGGATTGTACATGAATTTTGGCTGCGTGATTCTCGACTGCAATCGAGTTAACATCGGCGAAAATTTGCTGTGCGGCCCCAACGTGCAAATTTACACTGCTTTTCATCCCACCGATCCGGAAATCCGACTTTCTGGCCGAGATCTCGCCTCTGAAATTAATATTGGTAATAATGTTTGGATTGGCGGCGGAAGTATTATTTGCCCGGGAGTCACTATTGGCGACAATAGCACGATCGGCGCAGGCAGTGTTGTTGTCAAAGATATTCCCGCCAACGTCGTGGCGGCGGGAAATCCTTGCCGAATCATCCGGCAGTTGCCTTGATGTGGTACGATCGACTAACTGGCGCGATCGGCTTTTTGGAGCTTTAAACAAAAATTTTAGAGACTAGAACCGCCAGTTTGAGATTTTTCAGGTAAAATCCCCCGAAAAAATCTCCGGCAAAAATCTCAAATCGCTTAATTTCTCCCTCCCGGTTTCTCCACTACCAACCTTTTCTTATGACGACTGCAACAGTTTATCCCAGCGCACCCGAACTCGGCACCGACGACTACATAGTAGTGGGTTTAGCCACCTGCTTCATCAAAGAAGAAGGCGAAGTTCATCAAGTAAAAGTAATCGAACCTATCCCCTCAGCAGCTTTGCAAGCAATTGTCAAGGGAATTCCCACATCTTATGAAATGGCTTGGGGGACGACTTTAGGCTCGATACTCGACGGCGAATCACCCAAAAGGCTGCCGGAATTCCCCGCCGAAGCTCAGTTTAGCGAAGAATTTGGCTTTCGGGCGATCGCCGCAGCCCGCACTTACAAAATCCGCCCCGAGGCTCAAGTTCACATTCCCTTAGGAACAGTTCGCAACGACTTTACCTATTCCTTAGAACGCAAAAGAGTGCTGAACACCGAGCGCGTCATTCGCACTGAAGACAATGTGAAACAGCACGAACACACTCACAAGGTTCTATAAATAAATCGCCAAACAGCAGCTATTTAGCACCGCAAAAAGTTTTGAGATTTGAATTAAAGATTTAACAACAAATTTTTCGTTCAACAATAACTCAAAACTTTTAATATTTTATGATTGCGGCAACGCCATACATATCAATGTAGGGTGCAGTCCGCACCTTATCTAATTGCACAAAAGCAATATATTTCAACATTACCAAACCAGTCAATCCACCTAATTAAACATAAAATATCCGTGGCTAACAAAGCTGGCTGTGTATTCCCTCTCTCTTCTTCCTTCTTGTTCCCTCTTCCTTTTTTTGACGCTCGCGAATCCGAATGGCATCTGCCTTCTTGCCTCTCTCTTCTTCCTTCTGACTGATGAAAACTGTCAACTGTCCCAGATTTACTCTTTTTTTCAACATCGGGTGCTTGTGGGCTATCTTGCCCAATTGACATAAATTATTAATAGCAGTTAACAAAACTATGAAAAATTTGAATAATTAAATTGTTGAATAAATATTGTAGTTTCTCAAAAATATGGTAGAATCTGATTCCAGTCAGACAAGGTGAGCGGGCCGGCGGGAAAAAATTCAAAAATCCCCGCAATTATTGCTAGTAGTTTCAGACTGCTGACAGGCGGGCAAGTTCATCGCTGGTGAGCTGAGAATTTCAATCTCACAAATTGGTCAAACCATGGGAAGCTTTGCGAAAGTGAAGTGGTGGAAATTAACTCAACTATTGCCAGCGAGATTTAAGGGCGAATACGATCTGCGCTACAAAATCGCGTTGTTAATTTTGGGCGTAACAATTATGGCAGCTAGCATCGCTGGTTGTATCAGCTATCAAAGGGTTCGCCGCTTGATTGTCAACAATTTAGAGCGAAATGTTTTGTTAGAAGTTAAGGAGCGCGGTAATAAGATCGATCGCTGGATCGGCACGAGAAAGACTGAGCTCGAAACCCTTGCTAACACTCCTCCGGTGCGATCGATGAATTGGTCTGTGGCAGGGCCTTATTTAAAATCCGAAGTAAATCGACTGCAAGACTTCAAGCATTTCGCATTAATCGAACCAGATGGTTCTTATTATACCACAAAAGTTGGCAGAGCTTTGATTAACGTTAGCGATCGCCAACACTTCAAAAAGGCAATGGCTGGGCAAGTATATGTTTCAGATCCTACCATTTCTCGCACGCTCAAAAAACAAAGTATTGTTCCCATTTCGGCTCCGGTGTGGTCAAATTCTCAGGAGAATCAACCAAAAAAGGCGATCGGAGTAATGAACGGTGTCATTACTATCGACAGAATTGGGGAAGTAGCGGGAAAGCTGGAATATGAGGCAGGAAGTTACGCTTTTGTACTCAATTCTCAAGGAGTGCCGATTGTCCATCCCGACACTCGGTTAATGGGAAATATTGACAAAGCTGCTCCCAGTCTTTTAGAGTCCGCAGATCCTAATTTGGCGAATGTAGTCCGGGAGATGGTTTATCAAAAAACGGGCATTGTACTGACTCAAATCAACGACGCCAGAGTTTATGTTGCCTATCTTCCTTTAGAACAAGCTGAATGGTCGATCGCCCTAGTAATTCCCAGCGACAATCTCGAAAAAGAACTGTTCGCCTTAAATAGATTAGCAGCAGCAGCCACCGGACTGTTCGCCGCAGCTATTTTCGCGGTAATTGTGGCACTGAAACTGTTTTCCCAAAAGTGCATTCGCACTCGCGCAGAAGCCCTTCTCCACCGATTGACCGGCCGCATTCGCGCTTCCTTGGAGCTCGATCGCATCCTGCAAACTACAGTAGACGAACTCGGTACCTTGCTAAAGCTCGATCGGGCAATTTTCGGCTGGTACGACCCGCGACAAGATACTGTAGAATTTTGCTGGGAATATTGCCGGGAAGGTTTACCGGGGCGCTTGGGAATCTTCGGCGCCCAAACAGGGCCCTCTGGAGATTTAGCTGCACGGCTGCATCGGTGCGAAACGATACTTCTCAAGAAAACCTCCGCCCCCGATGCCACAGACTCTCAGGAAGCAGTGCATCTCGAACTCACAGACAGCCACTACGCAGCAGTACCCGTACTGACTCAGACTAATCGGCTGGGATATCTGTTCGCTTGTGCGAATCGGCGGTTTGCGACTCCCGACGAAGTGGAAGTTTTGGAGGCAATTGCAGACTCACTGGCGATCGCAATTTCCCAATCCCAACTCCACGGGCAAATTCAAGAAGAACTCAAACTTTTAGAAGAAGTATTAGCACAACTCAGAAGAACCGAAGAGCATTTAGTACAAAGCGAAAAAATGACAATTGTCGGTCAACTCGCCACCGGAATTGCCCAGGAAATTAACAACCCAATTAACTTTATTTACGGCCGTCTGATTCACGTCAACGATTATCTCAATAATTTGCTGAAGATACTTCGCCTCTACCGCGAACAATATCCCACACCTGTGCCGCGAATTGCCCAAGAAATAGAGAGCTTCGACCTAGATTTTATCAGCGAAGACTTGCCACAAATTCTCAACTCTCTGAAAATAGGAACCGATCGCATACGCCAGAGCATCCTGGCTTTGCGGAACATTTCACTTCCAGATGAACCCAACAAAGAACGCGCCAACCTTCACGAAAGCATCGACAATATTCTACTGTTGCTCGCTCACCGACTGGAGAAAAAAATATTAGTAATCAAGGAGTACAGCAACCTACCACCAATTTTGTGTTATCCCGGTCAACTGAGCCAAGTATTCGCTAATATCCTCAGCAAGGCGATTGATGCTGTTAACAGGATTGACAAATTCGATCAAACTATTACAATTAAAACAGATATTGTCGAGCATTCAACAGGCAGATTTATTGCAGTATCGATCGCCCACAACGGTTCCCGAATTCCGCCGGAAATTCAACAGAGAGTATTTGACCCATTTTACCATACTAAATCATTAAAAAATTTTACAGGATTGGGGCTGTCGGTTTGCTATAAAATTATTGTAGAGTTGCATGGCGGGCGCATGACAGTTCAATCTCCAGTTCAATCTCAAATTCAATCTCCAACTGAAGGCGGTGCTGAGTTTATAATAGAATTGCCGATATTTTGAGCGGGTATTCCGCAGCCTAGGAAACCCGCCACAAATCTTGTCGCTCACCACAAAAAGCTTCATATCGGTTAGTAGTGAGGACTTTAGTCCGCATTCATGAAGGACTGAAGTCCTCACTACAAACCTAATTCTAAATTCTTCACCAAACTTGATATGATAGGATTAGGGGAATAATAAAGGAGCAGCCACAGCAAACAACCAACCTCCCATCACCAAAACTTCTACAACAATTAATACGATATTTCTGTTCATTTTTTCATTAAGAGCGATCGGACTATTATTCTTGTTACCATTTTTTACGGATTGGTTATTGAAAAAAGTCTTCTTCACATTTCTAGTCAGAGCAACTTCTGCTTCAGCTTCTGCACTAATTGGCTGACATTCTTCACTTTCACCACAAAGAAGAAAGAAATAAGAAATAAATAAAATTTTAATCCCCAATCCCCAACTTACCTAGAATTCAGAGTGACAGGTTCCTGATAATTAGAAGTGTAACCTGGTAAAACTTTTATACTCGGTTGGGCGACCCGCAATGTTAAAGAAAGACGAACTTTGCCACTTCTATTATAAATCGAACGATGTACAAGTTGATCGGTAAATAAAATAAACTCACCGGGTTTTAAAACTACCGGAATCGCCTTCTCTTCAACTTCATTGGGAACTCGAAAAAAATGATTCCCACTAAAGAAATCGGTAATTTTGACTTGACATTTTTTGAGGTCACTTTTCGAGATATATTCAAACCCGTTTGTCTCCGTTACTTCTGTTAAACCAATATAAATATTAATTGTTTTTCCCTCCCCAGTCAGTAAATTAGGATAAATATCTCGATGCCAAAAAGGAATTAATTGACGCGAGGGATAATTGACCCATAATTCTGACCGCCATAATTGTAAATTGTCTCCTAAATAAGCTGTCAGTATTTTCAATAAATTATCATCTTGACACAGGTGCAACACCGCAGCCGAATCTAAATGTCTTTCCATATAGAATTGGCCTTTGTAACATTGAACCAGCAGTAACATAATTGAACCAAATTGGCACCTCAAAAGGGCTTTTAATGCCTGAGTCAATAAAACTTTAACGGGCGGTTTTGGTAAAACTTCCTTAAAGATACGATCGCAAATAGTCGCGAGTTCATCCTGATTCAACTTGAGATCGTAAGGCCCCCATATCCCATCAGTAGCATCATAATTATTTCTTTGTTTCTGGACGGATTGATTGCAGCCAGTCCATAATAAACTTTTTTCCCATAACTGTTGGCATAAATCATTATTTTGTGCTAATACAGGTAATGTTATTTCTTGTCCTGTTCGACCTAAAAATTTACCTGCGATCAACTCAAATTCTGGAGAATTTGCACATAAGAGACTGCTATAAGCTCCGTTTTCTGGACTAATTCCTAAACCGAGATATTTGCTCAAACGATGACCGATGGTAATATTAGATTGGACAAAACCTGGATGAACTGCGTTAACTGTGACATTGGTTAATTTTTGGGCAAGTTGTCTGGTTAAGAGCAACAGGCAAAGTTTTGACTGGTTATATGATTCGATAAAATTTAAGGGTGTTTTTTTGACAAATAAATCCCAGTTAATTTGAGTTGGTTTTAATGCTAAATCTGAGGAGACGAAAATCACGCGACTTGAGGGAAAATCTGGTATTTTAGATAATAATAAATAAGTCAGAAGAAAATGACCTAAATAATTTGTTCCCCAAATCAACTCAAATCCTTCTTGAGTCATGCCTCTGGCATCGAATATTCCGGCATTATTGACGAGGATATGTAAGGGCAAATTTCGGTCTTGAAATAGCTTGACACAGTGACGCACTGACTCTAAGGAGGCGAGATTTAAGGGTAAATATTCTATATTGGGATTTCCAGTGGTTTCACGGATGTAGGCGATCGCGCTTTTAGCTTTTTCTTGGGAACGACAAGCAATAAAGACATGATGTCCTAATTTAGCTAAACCTAAAGATGTCATTAAACCCACACCGGAATTACCACCTGTAACGAGACAAACTTGCATAAATTAATTGATTTTTGAGGTTGTTGGGAGTTATTATAGCCTTTGTCAGAAAGATGAGGTACGTTGTTGGGCTTCAGCCCTTCTTAGTTTAGTGGTTTTATAAGCTGTCAGTCATACCTCATTTTTTTGAGAAAGGCTATAGCCTTTCTCAGAAATATAAAGTATAGCTGACTATAAATGGAGTTTTTGATTCGGCATTGCTTACTAGATAATAAATATAAGAGGGCTTAAGCCCAACAACATACCTCATTACCTTTACGATCACTTGTTAAATAGTTTGGTCTGTGGTGATTTTACCAGAAATAATGCACAATCAATGGGTTCTCGATTAAGAGCGATCGACAAAAGAGCGAATTTTCCGCCACCAAACAGCCGGTGAATCCTCCGGGCGGTATTTGCGATCGAACATCGACAAAATTAGGGGCCAACCTCCCACCTTCGCACTCATCAACAAGTGTATTAGCAGACAAAACACCAATACCACCCAACCAGAGAGGTGCAAATAATACCAAACCTGTGTCAAATCCCCAGCCGGCAGCCATTCTTCCTTAACCATACTGCCAGATGCGATCGCAAAAGTGAGCGCTAACAACATCAAAGTATTCACAATCCGGTGCAAACTGTACCACCAAATCGGTGTTCCCAACTGCGCCAGTTTGGCAAAAGAATCTTGCTGCACCAACCGTCTTTGACCTGCATGGAAACTATACAATGCAAAAGCAGGCATCACTCCTAACAGCAACAGCTTGCCAAAAGTGCCGTGAATCCCGATAATGTCTGCAATCCGAGGCACGGGGACTTTCCCGAAGCGCCCGTCATAGGTGTTGTACACTATAAATGCGCTCAAAATTGATAAAAAGGCGATCGCAGCGTTAGCCCCGTGCAGTAATCTCAGCAGCAATGGTTGGTAAGGTCGAGATTGTGGCATTCTGAATTTTGTGACTTGATAAATAGTCTGCCATATAATACAGCTAATCCCGGCATTTTTCAACAGTCAATTGTGAAACAAATGTGACGTAAAAATGAATGAATTATGAAATATTGCTATTTTACTAAAGTTTAGTGTAAACTAAAACAGTCGATTAGAATATTGTAATTATAACATCTCATAGTTAACAAAAATGGATGGCAGAATCTTGTTTTTACACTTAACAGAAGTGCCATTAGTTATGGGTCAGTAATCGGTAGCGCTGTCCCCGGCTCGCGAACGTTATTAGTCATTAGTCAGTAATCGGTAGCGCTGTCCCCGGCTCGCGAACGTTATTAGTCATTAGTCAGTAATCGGTAGCGCTGTCCCCGAAAAGTGAACGTTATTAGTCATTAGTCGTTTTCCCCACCGTAACATCGGGAGCATCTCAGTTTTGCAAGAAGCATTTTTTATGGTAGGTAGTGCGAGCTTAAGAGCTCGCACTGTAAATGCAAAACTGAGATGATCCCGTAACATCAGCATTCTCAGAAGGTTCTAATTTCAAATGGCTAATTCCCAATCAACAACTATCAACTGACAACTATCAACTATCAACTATCAACTGTCAACTGACCAAAAATGCTATAACAACAATATTGCATTACAAGGATAAAAATTCCGTGCTAAAACTTTACGGCCAAGGTCGCAGTAGGGCCTCAATTGTCAAGTGGTATCTCGAAGAAATAGCGGTTCCTTACGAATTCGTCTTGCTGGATATGCAAGCAGCGGAACACTTGCAGCCTGAGTTTCTGGAAATTAACCCGATCGGCAAAGTACCAGCTATTGTGGACGGAGATTTTAAACTTTGGGAGTCCGGGGCAATTTTGCTGTATTTAGCTCAAAAATATGGTAAGATGCCGGACACTGTGGAAAAACAAGCCGAAATCGTGCAGTGGGTCATCTTTGCTAACGCCACTCTCGGCCCGGGAATATTTGTCGAAGCCAGCCGCGATCGCGAAACCCCGAAATTGTTACAACCATTAAATAGCATTTTCGAGAAACAGCAGTTTTTAATGGGCGATGAATTCGGTGTCGCTGACGCAGCAGTCGGATCGATGTTGATTTACATTCCGATGATGCTACAAGTCGATCTCAGTCCTTACCCGGCTGTTTTAGATTACATGAAGCGCATCTCAGAAAGACCGGCATTTAAAATTGCGATGGGCCAGGGCTAAACATAGCATATCAAAATTATTCAGATCTCTGGGCTCTTTCTCTGCGTTCTCTGCGGTTAAATAATTCCAAAATAACCGTAAACGAGATCGGCTCAAAAACTCAACAGCTAAAAGCAGGGGCAATTGGTAAATTGCCCCTGCTTTTTAATGAAATGAAACTTATCTGAACCCGACAGCCGCTTGCCAGACAAAAGCCAGCAGCAAGAAAAACACGGGAATCACTGGCAAAACATTAATCAAAGGATCAAAGATCGCATAAGCTTCGGGGAGTTTAGCCAACAGTAATGCAGCTTCCATGAATCAACCTACCTATCCAACACAATTTTAATAATTGTCGCATATCTTCACCAAAGCCAATCAAGATCGATCGACAGTTGGTGCCAGCCAGTGGGCAAACTCTTCAGTAAATCGATCGGCCAAAATCGCCTCCCGCATCCTCCCAGTAAAGCGAATCAACTCTGTCACGTTGTGCAGCGCCAGCAAAGTATAGCTGAGTGCTTCCTTAGCCCGCGCCAAATGTGCCAAATAAGCGCGACTGAATTTTTGGCAGGTATAGCAAGGACAAGACTCATCCAGCGGAGCAAAATCCTCCCGAAACCGAGCATTTTTCAAATTCCAGCGTTCCCCACGCACAAAAGCCGTGCCGTGACGGCCCAGCCGAGTCGGAATCACGCAGTCAAACATATCTACGCCACTCGCCACAGCCAAGGCCATTTCGCGATAGGTGCCAATCCCCATCAAATAACGGGGTTTATTTGCCGGTAACAGGGGCGCAGTAACTCTCACAATATCTGCGATCAAATCCCCCGATTCGCCGACGCTAACTCCGCCGATCGCATAACCGGGCAAATCCAAGTCTACCAACTGGTTCGCTGCGCGCGATCGCAAATCTGGGAAAACGCCCCCCTGGACGATACCGAACAAAGCTTGCTCCGGGCGTGAGTGAGCTTGCATACAGCGTTGCAGCCAGCGGTAAGTGCGATCTGTGGCCGCCTCCACCTCGTCCCGTGTAGCGGGGTAAGGCGGACACTCATCGAAGGCCATAATCACGTCAGCGCCCAACTCGTTCTGAATCTCGATCGACTTTTCCGGCGTTAAATTAATGATGCGGCCGTCGCGGGGAGCTCGAAAAGTCACCCCATTCTCAGAAATAGTCCGCATTTGGCTCAAGCTAAACACCTGAAAGCCACCCGAATCCGTCAGAATCGGGCCAGGCCAAGCCATGAATTTGTGCAATCCGCCCGCGCCGGCGACAATCGCTTCCCCGGGCTGCAAGTGCAAATGATAAGTATTTGCCAAAACCATTTGAGAACCTGCGTCCTCAAGATGTGCCGGTGTCAAGGTTTTGACATTAGCCAGCGTCCCCACCGGCATAAATTTAGGCGTTTCCACAATACCGTGGGGAGTCGCAAAAACCCCTGCACGTGCTTGGGTATGGCTGCAATTAGCCTGACATTTAAAAGAAAATTTTGCCTTGTCTTCAGTCATTAGTCACCGTCGATCGTTAACCGCTACTGGGCAGTCCGTGTTATGTAATCTATTGTTGTTGACATCGCGACAAAAAAAACCATGACCCCGCCCAAAAACAGAGACAAGTTTCCGACAATCGTCGTGGAGAGCAAAAAATTTTAGACCTTAACTCTACCTCCCAGATTCAAAGCTGCGAGGAAATCTAAAATCTAAAATCTAAAATCTAAAATCTAAAATCGACTGACTGACGATTAAAACGGAGAATCATCCTCATCCAATTGCAGATCCCAATTTCCTGAGAGTACCTGATCGACCACCGCATCCAACGCCGCAGCATTTAAATTGCGGGCGACTTGTTCTTGCAAGGGATTGGAGAGAGGAATTAACCGCAACTGCCGTCCATCTTGCATCAGGTCAAAATAAGAACCTTCTTCTGGGGAGTGTTTCAGTTCCAGGTAATCAAAACTATATACGTTCAAATAAAGCGCGTGGTTGGCAATCAGGGTAGAACGATCGGGGTTGGCGAAGACTTCGAGCACATAACCTTCCCCTTCGCTGTAAATCTTGCCATCTTGGATGTGAAGGTAGCGGACACGTCCTAAATCAAACAGCAATCTTTTGATATCGCGCTTGTTGACGACAATGCCTGTATCGATGATGCAAGGAGCAACTACCCTGTTATTTAATTGGTCACTCATGGAGCAAAAGCCTCTGTTGTAATATGTTCCCGACTTGGAAATCAGGGAGTTAGCTAGAATTCTGGATACGGGAAACGCGGATCTTAAGTTTAGCCATTTTAGATTGGGATCTTCGGGATCGCTGCCGGCAGAGGTTTTCCGGGGAAAAGAGCTCGGGCAGGAGGAATGCCCGATCCAAAGGACTAGGCTGTTACAATTCCAATTCTGGCACAGGCTAATGGATTAGCAACCGCATACAACATGAAAAATTTTCTACCTTATCAAAAAATTGGGTTAAAAACCCCGTCCTTATAGGACGGCTTTTTGCCATTGTTAAGTAAAATAACAAATCCATCTTCACAAATGAAGATGGTAGAATAAACAGATCAGACAAGATTTAAAAACCTACCCCCTCCCGGTGGGAAAGTCTACGCCTAAAACATTTTTGAGGACATATGATTACGCACTTAAGCGTGCAAACGTAGTCAGCCTGGGAACCCTAGCAATAGGGATATTTTGACAGAAATGTCTTAAGAATCCCCGTACCTTGATAGTCGGGGAGTGTCAAGATGGATGATAAATTGGTTCGCTCTACGATCGACTTTTTCCGGAATCAAGGTGCCGCCATCGCAGCGGCCGTCGCTTTTTATACTTGCTTGCCGGTACCGATGTCTTGGACTTTGGAGTTTCGGGGCATTGCTCGCTTGGCACCGGCGATCGGGCTTTTGATTGGTGGGATGCTGGGACTCGCGGATTTTGGGTTGCAGTTGTTGGGTATGCCTGCTCTGACTCGATCGGCCTTGGTGGTAGTTTTAGGCATCGCGGTGACTGGCGGGCTGCACCTAGACGGGGCGATGGACGCGGCGGACGGGCTGGCAGTCCCCGACCCGGTTCGCAGGCTGGAAGTGATGCGGGACAGCGTTACAGGGGCTTTTGGAGCGATGGCTGCGATCGCGATCGTCCTGCTCAAAACTGCCGCGCTCTCGGACTTGAGTAACTATCGGTGGTTGGCTTTGATGGGTGTGGCGGGTTGGGGGAGGTGGGCCCAACTGGTGGCGATCGCCCGCTATCCGTATCTCCGCCCGGAGGGGAAGGGAGCTTTTCATAAAGAATCGATTTATTCACCTTTTGATTTTATCCCAGGAGTGCTGTTGCTGCTGAGTTTGAGCGTGTTGCAAGTTGTCTTGGAGGGCGATCGCTGGCTGTTGGCGGTGGGGATGGCTTTGGGGGGAAGTGCGATCGGAATTTTTGCCGGAGCCTGGTTTAACCACCGTTTGGGCGGCCACACGGGCGATACTTACGGTGCTGTTGTTGAGTGGACTGAGGCTTTGTTGTTATGTCTGTTGGCGGCATTGCAAGGTTAAATTGTTTCTGAGTTAACAGCACCATTCTGGATCATCCAAACGAAAAAGCTGAGGATTTGCTCGACTGGGGGCAGAGGATAGACGGATAAGTCGATCGTCACAATTTGGTTTTCGAGTTTGATAAATTGCCATTGAATGCCATTACTCACGCTCCCATAGATGATGGGGATGTTTTTTTCTTTGGCTTGATTAAAGCGTTGAGCGGCAACCATTTCGGCAATACATTGACCCAATCCGCTTTTGAGGTCGGTCTTTTTAGCTTCGACAATTACAACGGCGGGGGCTTCAATTTCTAGCACTTCGGACGATCGCGCCAGCAGAAAATCAAACACTCCATTCAGTCCGACAGCTTCGTCGATCGTGAAATCTTCGCCGGAGAAAAGGCTAATTTGGCGATCGAGAATCCGCCTCACTTCCAGCAGCACCGGATAGATAATCCCTTCCGATCGCGCTTTTTCACTTCCCGATGTAGCGACGATGGGGAGGCTATCTTGGAGGGTGCCGCTGAGGATGTCTGAGGGTGCGATCGGGCTTAGCGGAGGTATAAAGCGAGTTCCTTCTTGGACTGTCAGACCGAAAGCTTGTTTCGCTTTGGCGATCGTAGTAAATTGACTGTATGGCATAATTTTTTATCCTTCACGATTATAAATTTTGTTTCGGTTTAAATTACGGTATAAATTAAGTTAAACTCTAAAATAGTTACTTTGTTATCGATTGTTAAAACTATTACTTGAGTGCCGAACTATCCGGCTGCCGAAAACTAGAATAGGCGGAAATCCGAACTCGCATCTGATGTATTTTATCCTGCCTGCTGCCAATTGCTGCGTTAAATTAGATAAAGCTAACCTCAATTTGTGTAAAAGCTATGGAATACTTGATTGCTGCGATCGTCCTCGGAATGCTAATTTGGGCTGGGATCGAGATTGTCCAAACAGTCCGCAACTGGGAACCGAATCAATCTGAGTTTAACAGGAAGATGCAAGCCGAAATGGGTCAGTACGAAGCTAATGGTTTTGTAGCTGACGGCGCGATCGACTCTGGGGCGAAAACAGTCGGACACGCACTCCACGCCAGCCACTGCGCCGCCGAAGCCGCGGGTTGTGAAACTGCTCCAAGTGCGATCGCCCATGCTGCTGAAAGCTTATCGCACCTGCTGCACCATTAAGCGGGGCGATCGGGTAAAAAACATCATAGTCTCTTGGCAGCTTTGGAAGGTTGATTAACAGTTAAAATGAAGTCCACTCCTAGCTGACTAAAGAATAAATGTGAAAATTCCCACTCAACTGCGACAATTTTCATCCCATTTGCTGTTAATTACCGCGCTAGATCAGATCCAGAAAACCTCAACCTTTTAAAAAGCTATGGAATATTTAATTGGTGCGATCGTCCTCGGAATGTTGATTTGGGCCGGTATCGATATTGTGCATACCATCCGCAACTGGGAACTCAATCGCTCCGAAATCAACCAAAAAATTCAAGCTGAAATGGTCAAAGAGACATATTGCTGTCAATTTTGGGATTCTGAATAAGCACATAAAGTATAAAGTATCGTTCTGACGTATAGCGGTTCTCACAAAGATTCGCGGACGTTGTTGGGAAGAGAGCCCTCTTGGTTTAAGCGGTTATATAAGCTGTCAGTTATACCTCATCTTTTTGAGAAAGGCTATACCATTTATTGGCTGGTGCGTCAGCTTCAAAATTGTTAGTTTTTGGCAAAAATAATGCGAACTGACGCACCCTACTGATTCGGGTACTTAATGAATGGAAAATTTAAATTTAAATTTTCCATTCATTTATCATTTTTACCCCTTAGCCTCAACCCAAACCGTCATCCCCTCAACCCTCAAACCTTTGCCGCGAGTGCCGCAATATTGACCGTTAGAACCAACAGGAGTATCACCCACATTTTGAATGTGAGCGGTGTAAAATACATCGTAATTATCAGCTTTCACCCCAGTCAGCCGTGCTGCAAATCCTTCAATGCGCTTGGCTTTACCCCGGAAACCGGCTAATTCCCCTTCCTCAATCCAAGCAGTATCCCCAACTCCTTCAACATGAGCCATGTACTGCAAATTTAAACCGGGAACCGGAGGCTCTATTTTAATTTGAAAACCTTCGACTCGGCGGCCTTGAGCTTTAGTACCGGCGTATTCTTTATCGCTAAAAGTGCGATCGCCAATTCCTTGAATGTGCGCCAACACTTTCAAACCCACAGGCCCCACAACTTGAGCACTCGCAGACGGCCCAATCCAAACCTTGATCCCTTCTATTCTCAAACCTTTGCCGCGAGTGCCGCAATATTCGCCGTTGGAGGATACGTTGGTGTCGCCGATATTCTGAATGTGAGCAGTATAAAATACGTCATACTTATCAGCTTGCGGCCCGCTCAACCGCACGGCAAATCCTTCAATTCGTTTCGCTTGACCGCGAAAACCGGCTAATTCCCCTTCGCTAATCCAAGGGGTATCGCCAACACCTTCAACGTGAGCCATATACTCGACTGTTAAGCCAGGAATTTGTGGCTCGATATTAATCTGAAATCCTTCAACGCGGAGGCCTTTACCTTTAGTGCCCGCGTATTCTTGAGCGCTAAAAGTGCGATCGCCAATTCCTTGAATGTGCGCCAACACTTTCAATCCCAAACCGCCCTCTACTGGCACTTGTTGAATCTCGCGAGGTGCCCCAAACACAATGTTGCCGAAACCGGTTGCTTGGAGGGATTTAGGTACTTCCACGCTAGGAACGATAATCACCTCGTGCATGGGCGCCGTCGCGGCGGGGGATTCCAAAATTTGGATTTGTGGTGCAACTGTAACTTGTTTCGGCGCCGCATTTCCCGAGGGGATGATAATAACTTCCGGTAGAGGTTCGGTGCTGATTTTTGGTTCGGTTGCTGCTTGAAATACGGGCTCGACTTTCGCAGGTGCTGCTTTTACCATCTGCGAAACGGTTAATTTGCCTCTGGAAATGGCGACGGCTATTTGTTTCCCAAAAGCGGCGCTGACTGTTTCTTCGAGGATCACCCACTGTTCGTCATCTAGTTTGTCTTGCTGCTCCACCAGGGCGAGCACTGCTGCAACTGGGTGTTTGCCGCCCACTAAGGATTCTGCGTCGGAATGCAGTTGAGTTGGGGCGGATTCGGAAATGGCGCGGTGAAGTTCCCGAGCTCTGCCATGAACTGATTGTAAGGGCGCGAAGTCGCTTTGTTCGCGGTGGGCGATCGCCAATACTCGATCGAGCACTTTCAAAGCTGCATCGCGAATTCCTGCTTTACCAGCGGAAGCTGTGGCTGTCTCGACTAAGTTTTGAATGTCTTTGAGGGAAGCAATTTCCCCTGGGGCGAGGGCGGATTTATTGAGTTCGAGTGCTTTTTTTTGGACTTCTGCAAAGTTTCGGCTGTAGGCGCTAATTTCTTGAAGTAAGCTGTCCGAGGGAGGAAAGCCCGAGTCTTGCAGTTGTTTGGCTGCTTGGGAGAGTCGATCGGCTAAATTAGCATAAGTTTCCGATAATCTGGCTATTTGTTGTAACAAATCTTTAAGTGGTGCTTCCATAGGTCTTGCCGTAAATATTTAACTTGCTGATTATAGACGGTGAGAGCCTTCTGAAGGTAGAAGGTAGTAGTCATGAGTCATGAGTCATCAGTCATGAGTCATGAGTCATGAGTCATGAGTCATCAGTCATTAGTCAAAGGGAATAAGAAAAATGCTCCCCCCTCTCCCCCTCTCCCCCTCTCCCATCTCCCCCTCTCCCCTCTCCCCCGCGTGATCCATGTCACACCCGTGCAAACACTTAGTCACACTTTGCGAGTCCGGCTGTCACGGCCGGCCATTAAAAATGTCACACAAATTGAGCAATAGCCGTCACTGCGGAGTCAGTGAAAACCGTTGATACTGAGGCTATTCAACAAATAAAACTCCCAAGTGTTATGGTACTGATTCGCGATCTCGCCCAACAAGCTCTGAGCCTAGGTTATTTAAGTCTGGAAGCCGAAAATCAACTGCGGCGGATGTTAACCACCACAAAGTATGACCTGGAAGACTTAAATGCTTTTATGAATTTGCAACTAGCAGCCATGTCCGGCTTGGTAAAACAAGAGTCTCGCGAACTCAAACAATTTGAAATATTTGGGGAGACCGCCTCGGAAACTGCTTGTTGGTAATTATTTTGCTTTGGACACCTTGAATTTTAGTAAGGAACATTTCGATCGTGCTGATTCGTGAAGTTGTAAAACAAGCTATTGACGCTGGATATCTGAGTTTAGAAGCGGAAAATGAAATGCAGCATATTTTTTCCTCGTCCAAGTGTGATTTGGAAGATTTGAATGCTTTTATGAGCTTGCAGTTAGCTGCGATGGCGGGTCGCGTGCGGCAAGAGTCTTTGGAATTGATAAGTTTGCCCAATATTTATGGAAAAAATTAATCCTGTTTATTCAGTCTTTGGGCTGGATAGACAGTGATTATTATGCCTAAAAATTAACTAATATTATAAGTGGATTTTCCCCCTAATTTTTATTATAACGCAATACCGTTCACTTAAGGCAGATTCGCCCTAATCCCCCGATCGAAGCAGTGCAGTTTTATTGTAGGAAAAATAAATCTGAAACTACCGAAAGCATCGCTCAAAGGTCGGGTGGCATATTAGACGCAATTTTCATATTCATAAATAAAGGTACGTAGTTGGGCTTGAGCCTCCTTTATATATATATAAAGAGGGCTAAAGCCCAACTACATACCTAATTATAATGACAATAAAATATCAGACATTACACCCCTGAAATCTTTGACCAAACTAACTAATCTATGGCTAGATGATGATCTAATCGCAAATAAGACTTGTCCCCTCAAACCAGAGTCTATCTGTCTGTTTTAACGGCTGCAAAAAAGTACAGAGCCACGCGAGTTGGGCCCTCGACTATTTGGGACGACTTCGACGCTCCAATACTTTAATTACTGCTATATAAATCCTAGACAAGTCTAGTCATTACTTCTCGTTTCATCGGGGGCATCGGAGCGGCTATCCCTCAACGAGCTTTCAAGGTTAAGCCAACCTTGATATGTTCAGACTGGCATTCAGATCGCGATCGATAGATATGCCACACGAACAACAATCATACGTGCGTTTTTTAAGCGGCATATCTTGAATATTCCCACAACTAGAGCAAGTTTTAGAACTTGGGTACCACCGACTAATTATCATTAGTTCGGAACCAAATTTTCGACACTTATATTTTAGTTGTCGTCTGAATTCATGAAATCCACAGTCAGCAATTGCTTTAGCCAACCTATGATTAGCCATCATTCCTGCTATGTTTAGGTCTTCAATTACTACTTTCGCGTGGTTTTTGCTTAAATAAGTAGTAACGTGATGAAGAGTATTATTGCGGAGATTGGCAATTAGACTGTGTTGACGAGCCACTTTCATTCTCGCTTTAAATCGGCGATTGCTGCCTTTCTTTTTTCTAGATAGTTGTTTTTGCAGTCGCTTCAGTTTCGCAGCCTCTTGGTAGTAATACTTGGGATTTTCAAACACAACTCCTGTCGAAAGTGTAGCTAAAGTTTTCACGCCTAAATCTACACCAACAACTTCATATTGTTTGGCTATTACTTGCTGACTCTGCTCGTAAGCAAAAGATAAATACCAGTCATCAGCAATCCTAGAAATTGTTATTTTAGAAGTAGTAACATTTGGCAATCCTTCAAACGTCCGAATCCAGCCAATTGTAGGCAATTTAATCCTTACCCCGCCAACTCTCATCGGCTTGCCACCAGCATCAAGAGTGAAAGCATCGTGTTGAAACTTCTTTTTAAAATGGGGATAAGCACCCAGTCCTTTAAAGAAACGATCGAACGCATTACCTAATTGGTCGAAAGCATATTGAGTGATCTTTTGACAAATCCCTTTTTCTTTAATCCATTCCAGCTCTGGCTTGACGTAATTATTGAAAAACTTTTTGAGAATATATTTGTTGGGCTTTAATCCATCTTGGTACAAGTTTTGCCAAGTCGCCAAACCCCAATTGTAAGTAAAACGAGCTATTCCAGCGTGTTTACTCATCAATTGTTTTTCGGCACTTGTTAATTTTAACTTTGTCTTGATTGATAACAGCACAAGCATCAATTAAATAACTTTCTCAATAGTACGCTTTGTCGTCTAGGTTTGTCAAGTGTTTCTATTACCTTATTTGTCTAGCCTTTGTCAACCTCCCATCCAATAATTCCGCCAACAAACATGGCCAAGCACAACCTTAATAGTATGCCTAGCCAATTATCGGGAGACCACAAGTTTGCGATCGACAATGTTTTGCTGCAAATACTTAATCTGAAGATTTTAATATTACCGCAGCACGATGTCCGATCGCAATCTCACTGATAAATCTTCTTCCGGGCGAATCACGATCACGTCAACACTGCGCCGCCCCAACAATACTCCCGCTAATGCGCCGATGCCAGCGCCTCCCAATACTTCTTCAGTGGCAATTGCCTTGTCCCCGGTAATGCCTGCTAGGGCTGCTGCTGCTGCTGCGCCTAATGCTGCACCTTGCGCTACTGAACCTGTGCCGGCACCTTTTTGAACTCTTTCGGTTCTGGTAATAACTCCGGAATAGCCATCAATCCGATAGCGTTGGCGGCGGCTGACAATTAACTCTCTGGCAACAAATTGAGTACCCCTTTGATTGCCCCTTCTAACCGGTCGCAATTCCCCGACAATTTGGCTGCCTGCGGGGATTAATACTCTTCCTTGATCTGTGCGGATGTCTCGCGATACGGTTAAAGTTAAAGGTGCAGTTTCATCGCGGGTAACAACAATTTTTTCTTTTTCGTAGCTAACTGGAATTACACTGCCAGACGGAATTCGGATGCTATCATATTGTGAAATTCGTTGTTGAGCTTCTGCGGGAGTAGCTACCACCAGAGGCGCGCTGGTTGCAACTGTAATGCCTACTGCGAGGATTGCTGCTGTTGCTGAGCGCCATTTGTGAGAAGTAATCATATAATTTGTCTCCTTGGTTTTGTTTTGTTTTACTTAGGAATGTACTACTGCTAAATCTGTTTCGCGTTTCGGATTCATTTGATGTTTTAATGATGGCAGGTAGAGATTCTGCAAGTTGGGAAGATAAGGTAGATAATCAAGAATTTTTAATTTTGGCAAAATCTCGAAAATTGGCAAGGCTGGGGCGATCGGGAAGATAAGGAAGATAAAGGAGAGATTGGGATTCATCGTCCTTTTAGCAGTTAAGCTGAAATCCTAGCAGGAAGCGCCGGACGAGCTTAATTCTTGAGAGCGTTTAATGCTAACAACGCTGCACCGAAAGCTGGTTCGGATCGGGGCAAAATTACCTTAGCATTCGGGGCGATCGCACTTATCGCACTTTCAAACCTACCCCGGAAATTAGCTTCTGAACCCCACACACCTCCAATCGTCACAATTTCAAATTCTTCTGTGGGGCTAAACAGCGCTGAAATAGCTGTTTTGGTGGAAAATGTTAATTCTGCCACAGCACGACTAATAATGCCGTCAGCGACGCGATCGCCCTCTGCTGCTGCTCGATCGACAATCGGCGCTAAAGCTGCAATTTCTGTCACTCCCCAACCGCGCCGGTAAACGACTTCTACCAATTCTTCCAGGTTATTTAGACCTAAATGCTGTTGAAATTTTTGGGCCAGCACGGTAAACTCCGAGCGTCCGTCATAGAACTTCAAAGCAGCTTGCAAACCCGCAATCGCGATGTCATATCCGCTACCTTCATCACCTAAAATATATCCCCAACCGCCGACTCGTTTAGTTTTCCCTTGACGGTTTTGCCCGAAAACGATCGAACCAGTTCCAGCAATAACGGCGATACCGACTGGATTGCCGACACCGCCCACAAGTGCGATCGCGCAGTCGCTGCAAATTACGATATTTCTGGGCAAGAGCGATCGGGTTACTGGTAAAGTATTCGTCAACTGCAAGTTCTGCACTACAAATTGCACTATTTCAATATCTTTTGGACGCGCGACGCCGGCTAGTCCCAGACAAATTGCTTCTATGTTGAGATTGCTATTTGGCTCTATTTTAGCGGACAGAACTGCTCGTTCGATTGCCACTTCAATTGATTGTTTTGCTGTCTCGATTCCCTGCGTTTGATAATTTGAGGGCCCTGCTTCCCCCCGTCCCAAAACAACTCTGTTTTCGTCTATTAAGATGCAGATAGTTTTAGTTCCGCCGCCGTCGATGCCGAATACGTAACTCATGGATAATTTAGAGAATGAACCGCATAGCAAGCCCGACATACGCAGATATCTCTATTCTACGCTTGATATAATTAGATTAAATCGACAGGGCAATGCTAATAATAATTAAACCAAATAAAGCCAGCCAAACGACATTTCGCTGACACCAATTTTTGATTGATTGGGGCCAGCCACCACTGATATAACGGCTCGTCTGTGGTACCAGCGGCTCAGCTCGATCGTGATAAAGCGTGCATTCTTTGGCGAAGGGACGCTGCGGGTAGTTGCAGGTGTCGTCTTCGTGGTAAGTACAGGTAGCGCACAGAAATTCTGCGGATGCCGATCGATAAAGCGGGATACCCGGATGACCGAAAGCTTTGAGAGGGGTTTTGCAGTGGGTGCAGGCGATCGCTCGGGAGTCTACAGGTTGGTGACAGCGGGGACACTCAGGCATTGGATAGCAGGGTGATGGGGTAATTTTGTCGGGAGGCTTATTAGCGGGTTTTCCGAACGCCGATTGGCGGGTTAAACTCGCCAGCAGGCTGCTGGATGCTCCAAAATAGAAAGGTAGGTCAGTGCTGATGTAACTAAAATTGTACAAAGGGTTTCGCAGCGACCGCAGGCGACCTGAGCCGATCGGGTATTTTGGGGCAAACAGTAGGAAAAATCTATGGATAACAATAGCAACTTACTCAAACAACTGGTAATGCTGGGCATTGGTACTACATCCTTGGTGGCGGAGAAATTGCAGGAAGCCAGCGAGCAATGGGTCAAAGATGGCAAAATCAATCCCGAGCAAGCCAAAACCTTTGTCGATGACGTGACTGAACATCTCAAGTCCGAGCAGGGCAATTGGGATACGCAGTTGCAGCGCCAACTCCGGAATATGCTGCAAGATATGGGCGTTCCCCGACAGTCGGAAATGGATGAGTTGCGCGGCAGGCTCGATCGTCTCGAACGTCAGATGCGGGATCTAGAAAACCGTAACTGGCGCTAAGTGCGATCGCGCGCTCTCGCTGCGATCTTGTGATAAAATTGTCACCCGAACGCAGAAGGCTCAATCAGGCACTTATGAATGAAAGCAGAAGGTAGAATTACAAAGATTCTGACTTCATACTTTCTTTTGCCTTTAAAATTAACTGGCAGCCGCTATTTTTGGGCGGAAAAGTTCAGATAAAATTTTGTAGTTCTTGTTGTACTAGATGTCTTAGATATCTGAGATATCGCGGTTAAAAGTGTCAGGAGGATTAATTTTGCAAGGAATTCTGGTCAGCTTGGGCGTAATGCTGGTTTGCTTTGTGTTTTTGATAGTCGCTCAAATGAGCGGCTATGTACCTACAGCAGTTGCCTCCGAAGTGAATAGTCCTTTAACCGATGCTGCGCTTGAGATACTCTCAGCGAAGTCTTTCACTGAAGATAGCTTGCTAGTAGCTGATGCTAATTTACCAAAAGAACCAGCTACTATTGCTGGCAATAACATGACTGGAAATACAGAGAAAACTGAAAATACTGAGAAAACTGTTACCACAGGTTCAGGTCTGAAATATGTTGAATTGAAAGAAGGTAATGGGGCGACTCCAAAAATCGGTCAGACGGTTGTAGTGCACTACACTGGCACTTTGGAGGATGGCACGAAATTTGATAGTTCGCGCGATCGCAATTCTCCTTTTCAGTTCAAAATTGGCGTCGGTCAAGTAATTAAGGGTTGGGATGAAGGTGTCGGTACAATGAAAGTTGGAGAACGCCGCAAGTTGATTATTCCGCCTGAATTAGGTTATGGTGCTCGCGGTGCGGGCGGGGTGATTCCTCCTAATGCTACGCTGATTTTTGATGTGGAATTATTGAAAATCGCTGGCTAGGTAGCTTAACTTAACTAAGCGTAAAACTTTGACGGTGTGGAGAAACCCGGTTTTTTTAAGAAACCGGGTTTCTGTGTAAATCCTGGTTGATTTAAGTAAATTGACCTAATTAGGGCTTGCTGAATAATTGATTGCCAACCAAGAGCAGGAGCGATCAATATATTCAAGCTTGGTTAAAGATAAGTTTTTTCTGTATCGAGTCGC